>JAEYVB010000384.1 GCA_023429345.1 Planctomycetota bacterium | reverse complement strand
GAATAGAGATGGTCGATGCGTGGCGGGAGTGGCACCCTGATCGAGTGACGGTGGATCTCTCGTCGGCCAGGGTGATTGGGGGTGGCGTTGCGGATGCGGATATCCGGCGCTCAATTCTGGAGGGTATGAAATCACTGAAAATCGATGTGGTATTCGGCAAGGTCGCCCGCCCCCCTGTGATCGGTAGATAGTAGTTGTTCGACTAGGAGTGTTGTGTTCCCGTAGATCGCGCTGTGTTCCACCGTTCGGCCGAGGGCGAGGCCGTCGCTTTCCTCGTGAAGTCGAGCAGTATTGGCGGGAATCGCGCTTCGGAACACTCGATCGGCCCAAGGAGAACCCCCATGCACCTCCGCACGACCCTCGCCGCCGCGCTCCTCCTCACCGGATCCGCGCAGGCCCAGCACGTCCTCGACGGCGATTTCGACAACCTCCCCGTCGGCACCGCCCCCGATTGCGGGACGCCCGCCGGCGCCTGGCAGTTCCCGCCCAACTACATCACCGCCTTCGTGTGCGAGACCGATCCGACGCAGTTCGAGATCGTCCCCACCGCCTCCTTCCAGCCCGGCGCCCCCGGCAACTCCCTCCACCTCAACACCGCCAACCCCAACATTGATGCCCACCTCGTCAACCTCTTCGACACCGTCATCCAAGAGGCCTTCTGCGAGTTCGCCATCGTCACGTTCCGGATCTGGGTGCCCGCGGCCGCGCCCGCCGGCGGCTCCGTCTACGTCGGCGGCGACCACGGCGGCGGCGGTTTCTACAACCTGACCGACCGGGGCCCTCAGCTCTCCTGGCGCGGCGACGGCACCATCGCCTACGGCTCCCCCGACCCGATCACCGGCGAGCCGGTCTTCACGACCCTCGTCGGCGGCTACCCGCGCGACGCCTGGCAGACGGTCACGATCGAGATCAGCCTCGGCTCCGACCATTACGACGTCTACTGGGCCCCCGCCGGCCAGATGCCGCAGCGGGTCGGCGACAACCTCCCCTTCCGGTCCCCCGGAAACCTCACCCTGCTCGACCGCTTCACCGTCGCCCACTTCGGCGCAAACTTCCCCGCCGTGGAATGCTACCTCGACGACCTCATGGTGGTCCGCGCCGCCCCCGCCTGCTACCCCAACTGCGACGGCAGCACCGTCAACCCCTTCCTGAACGTCGCCGATTTTACCTGCTTCCTCCAGCGCTTCGCCGCCGGAGACCCCTACGCCAACTGCGACGGCAGCAGCGCCCCGCCCGTCCTGAACGTCGCCGACTTCACCTGCTTCCTGCAGCGCTTCGCCGCCGGCTGCGACTGCTGAACCCCCGGAAGCCCGGCTACTCCAGCCGCTCCAGCACGCGCCGCCGCACCTCGTCCATGCTCCGGAGCTGCAGCAGCGCCGCTCCCGGAGCGCCGATCACCAGCTTGACCACCTGCGTCCGGTCCCCCTCCATCGCCTCCCAGATCGGCTCGAACGATCCGCTCAGATCCTCCGACGCCAGCGCCTCCCGCACCCGCGGGATCAGCCCCTCCGCCCGCGCCAGGCCCCGCTCGATCAGCCGCTCCGAGTACACCCCCGGCCGATCCGGCTTGATGACCGTCGCCGGCTTCACAAACTCCGCGGCCTCCGGATCAAGCCCGCGCAACAGGTCCGCCAGCCCTTGCGCATCCTGCGCCGTCAGCCCGTGCTCCTCCACCGCCTCCGCGAGTTTCCGAGGCCCATCCGTCCCCCCAAACTCCTCCCGCAGATCCGCAAGCCGAGCCCGCGCCCCACGCTCCCACCGCTCCGCGAACTTCGCCGGGATCGGATCGAGCCCCTCGAGCGCTGCCCGGAGCTCCGCGCGTGCACCGGCGCTGCCTTGAGCGCCCGCATCCAGCAGCGCCTCGGCCTTCCGCACGGCCATCGTGCCGCCATGACCGCCCGCCGACCCCCTCGCGGAACTGAACTCTAAGAGCTGAGAAGACGTCCGAGCGAGCGCTGCTACCCGCCCCAAAGCCGCGTCGTGCTCCCCAAGATCGAAGCAGCGCGAAGCGTCGGCCATCAACAGGGGACCGGCTTTGGCCACCGCCCAGACACCCGGCATGCTCGAACTCTCATGGAGTGCCCCCACCTCCAACGTGCGCCGCGACAGCCCGATCAGCTCGTCGATGATCCCCTGCGCACCCTCGAGCGTGGCGACCGTCCGCTCCCGCTGCCCCGGCGGCGCTTCCGAGAGCACCAGCCCCGCCTCCAGCGGTTTCACCCAAACAAGGGCGAGGGTAAGCTCGTTATCCATGCGCTCGCCCAGCGCCGCATAGGCGTCCAGCACCGGCGTCGGCTCCGCCGGCGCTGCCGCATCCGCCGCGCCCGGCGCGCTCGCCACCGTGGTGTTCGGCGCCGGCCTCTCCTCGCACGCCCCCGCCACCACCGCCACCGCCGCGGCCACGCAGACCCACGCTCCGCGCCGCTCAATGCCCAAAGAGATTCCTCTCCCCGAACATCCCCTTCGCCTCAAAGTACGCCAGTGCCTCCGGAACATCCGCGAAGATCTTCGTCGCCGTCTCGGTGATGAACGGCGACGGGTGCTTCCGTGGCTTCCACACCACGTACACCTCCTTGGTGTGCTCGAAGGCGTGCTGCAGCTCCCGCTCCACCCCGCTGGAGAGCCCCGGCATGCCCCCCGGCAGCTCCGGGATCAGACTCACGATCATGTCTGACTGATCGATCAGCTTGAAGTCCCGCATGTAGATCTGCCCGTCGATATCCCCCGCGATGTCCAGCACCTCCCGCACCCGCACCCGGATCGGCTCCCCCACCGCCCGGCTCCCCGCGAACGAGTGCGGCGCCACATCAAGGAACTCCTTCCCCTCCCGGGCCGCGGCCATCGCCCGCTCCAGGAGCAGCTTCTCGTCCACATCCCCCGGATCAAATGTTATAAAGTGCTCCGCCAGCGCCGCCCGGAACCCGTCGATCTTCGCCAGCACATCCGGCATGTCCACGACGTGCGACATCGGGAAGCTCGGGTACACCTTCATCATGTCCGGCCGGCACACCAGGCGGAACATCGTCCGCCGCGTGTCCGCGTGCCGGCCGCGGCTGAGAATGTAAAACTTGCTCCCCGGCATCGCCTGGCTCAGCATCTCCGTCGCCAGGATCTCCTCCTCGCGCCACACCATGCAGTCCTTCAGCGTGGCGTCGATCGTGTGCTCCTTGTGCAGCCGGTGGTGCACCACCTCGATGTTGTCCACCAGGCACACCAGGAGGTCCGGCTCCAGCGCCCGCATCTGGTCGAAGTCAAACGCCGGGAACAGCCCGTGCCGCCAGCGGAACGTCGCGTGCGTGTTCACGATGATGTTCTTCTGCCCCGCGCTCGCCGAGATCACATCCTTCACCGCCGCCCGCCGCAGCGAGTTCAGCCGCGACAGCGGCAGGTCCAGGATCCGCCCCGGCCGCACATCCCGCG
>JAEYVB010000383.1 GCA_023429345.1 Planctomycetota bacterium | reverse complement strand
CGTCTACACGGTGGACGGGTTGCAGGAGGGCACGGTCGACATCCTCGTCGTCGATCCGCCCGTCTCCCGCTCGGTTGCCGCCAATCCGGCGAGCATCAACTCCCTCCGCCAGATCGTCTTCACGCCGCAGATCCCCGCGGCCGTCCACGTCTTCACGCTCGCCCGACCCGCCCGCTAAGGAACAGCAGCCATGAACAAGCGGATTCACAGCCTGCTCCTCCGCTCCGGCGCGGCCAGCTACGCGGCGTTCACGCTGCTCGAGGTCCTGGTCGCCGTCGCCGCCCTGGCGGTGCTGGCGGTCGGCATGGCGGCGATCTTCGATACCACGGGCAAAACCGTGGAGGCCGGCCGCCGGGTGAGCAACTTCGCCGCGGCCGCGGCCCTGATCGAGCAGCAGCTCCGCCAGGACATCAACTCGATGACGCGCGAGGGGTTCCTGGTCATCAAGAACCAGTACGCCGATGTGGACGCCAGCGGCACGGTGTTCGATACAACGCAGCCGGGGGGCGATCGGGTTCTGCTCTCCGAGGAGGACACGGCCCCGCGCCTTCGGCGGATCGACGAGATGATGTTTTTCTCCAAGGGGACCTTCCGCTCGGTGCGCGGCCTCCTGGACCCGGACTATGTCGCCCAGAGCGATGCGGCGCGCATCTATTACGGCCACGGCCGGCGCATGAAGCGAGACCTGACCACCGGCTCGGAGTACCTCCGCCCCTCGGCCGACTTCACGTTCCAGAACCATCCGAACGAGACCAACTCGTTCCTGGGCTTCATCGACGCGGACAACCCCAACCAGTTCGCGTCGGACTGGATCCTCCTGCGGCACATCACGCTGCTGCGCCCCCCCCGGACGACGGTGGCGACGCCCACGGGCCTGCCGCCGTCGATTCCCGCCGCCCGCGTGCAGGACAGCGACATCCAGATCGCGCTGCAGCCGGCGAGCTCGAGCGTGTTCCGGGCCCTTAACGGCTTCTTCCCGGCGGCGCTCCCGCCCCGCGTTCGCGACACCGAGGGCCGGCCCGACAGCGCCAGCGGCATCGTCGATATCGCGACGATTGACCTCCGCGAGATCCGCGCGATCGTCGGGACCACTGATGTCTACCCGAACGCCGCGTCGGCCAACTTCTACGACCCTGCGAGCAACCAGGGCAACGACGGCAGCAACGCCGGGCCGGACGGGCTCGTACGGATCCACAGCGCGGGCGGCGACACGGACCTGCTTTTCCGGATGCACGCCTGGATGGAAGATGCGTTCCCGGCGTTCTCGATGGGCACGGGCAACGCCAAGACGCGCATCCGCTGCGAGTTTGCGCCCACTGATTACGTGGGCATCGCCGCGAGCGGGCTCACCAGCCCGGAGATCGACTACCGCCGCGCGGACCAGCTCGCGTTGACGTCGTTCAACTTCCTGCCCCGGTGCACGGAGTTCATCGTCGAATGGTCGATGGGCGGCACATTCACGTCGGACCCCTCCAGCCCGGCGTACATCGCCGATCGGGCCGGCGAGGTCATCTGGTACGGGATGCGCCGCGAGGTCGGCGGCCGCATCGTCGCACAGCCGTACGCCAGTTATGGGGCTAATGCCGCGACGCTCCCGTGGAGCCAGCCGATGGTGGTCCCGCTCGAGCGCCATGTCACCAACTACCGTGGCGAATGGATCAACTCGGCGACGTACGTACGCGGCGACGGCGTGACGCTCAACGGAACCCGCTACGTCTCGCGGGTCAACTCCAATACGGGTAATACTCCGCAGCCGGGCGGCAACACGCAGTGGTTCGAGGTGAACGCTGCATGGCCCGTGCCGGTCGATCCCAACCTCATCCACGGCATCTACGACGCGACCGATCCCTTCTACCCCATCGCCAACTTCTTCGCCTGGAACGATCCCACCTTCGACCCCGAGGGCGCCAGCGCGACCAAGAACGGCGTCCTCGACCAGCCCGAAGAGGCCGCGGCGCCGACGGTCGCCTGGCCGTGGCCCAAGATGATCCGGATCACCCTCAGCCTGGCGGACCCGGCCGACCCCACGGTCGAGCAGACCTTCCAGTTTGTCTTCGATGTCCCCGCCGGCCACGAGGGCCGCTGATTTACGCGGAGGAGTTCCTGTGACGACCAACCGCACGCAGCACGGCCGCACGAATCCCGGATGCACGTCCCGAGGGGGGCGGCTCGCCGCTCGGCTCTCCCGCCTGAGCCCGGCCGCCATCGTGCGCTCCATCGCGGGCATCCCCGCCGGCGCCCAGCCCACCCGGCGCGGCACGGTCCTGGTGCTCATCCTGGGCGCCCTCGCGCTCATCAGCGTCGTGACGCTGGTCTACGCCACCATCGGCCAGGGCGACCGACGGGCCGCGGCCGTGGTCGTCAGCAAGGATACTCAGAACCGCAGCGTCGAGCAGATCGCCGAGTACCTCGCCGGCGTCATCGCCGACGATGTCCTGGATGTGTACGTCGACGGCACGCGGACGGTCAACGGCAACACCGTCCCGATCTACATCCGCGAGGCGACGGACTACCCGTTCACCGACCACTTCCGCGTCTCGGTCTTCGAGTACGGCAGCACGGTCGGCGACACCTTCTCGGCCTTCCCCAAGTTCAACCGCCGCTACAGCCCATCGGGGGCGTTCTACGACTTCCTGGGCACCGCCAACGACCCGCGACTGCCCTACGACGGCTGGCTCGCGAGCCTCGAGCCCGAGCGCCTGATCCGCGATTTCAGCAGCCCGCCCACGGCGCCGGCCGCGGCGTTCGAGCTGCGGGACTGGAAGCAGATCTCGAACTTTGCCCCCGACGGGCGCTTCGTCAACCTCTTCAACCTCCGGAACAACTTCGAGTCCCTGCCCGGCTTCAACCCCGGCGTGGGGGGGCTCCCGGGGCAGATCAGCGCGCGGCTAACGCTGTGGGATGTCAACGGCAATCCCACGACGCAGCTGCCGGCCGCCTGGCAGTTCCAACAGGCCAACGGCACGCAGGCAAACCCCAACATCCCTGCCCACTGGACCATGTACCAGGTCAATGCCTACCGACCGGTGCGGGATACCGAGCGTCCGGTTTCTGATTACGGCTGGACGGGCTACCAGTGGGCCGACGCCGATGGGGACGGCTTCGCGGACTCGCGCTGGTTCGAGGCGGTGGACGCCTGGCGCCTGGCCAACCCGATCTTCATGATCCCGCGGGATGACAGCTACCGCTGGTTCATCGCCGCCCGCGCCATCGACCTCGGCGGCCTGGCGA
>JAEYVB010000324.1 GCA_023429345.1 Planctomycetota bacterium | reverse complement strand
GCTCAACCCTGCTGACCCCCTTCCCCGCCTCATCCACGAACTCCACCGCGAACCCCAGGAGCGCATCCCCGCCCCGCGCCGCCTCCGACTGCACCGCCCGCCGCATCCGCTGCGCCACATCCGCCAGCACGCCCGCCTCCCCGCCCAGCCGGACCTTCGCGCTCACGTGCCCCTCGCACACAGCGATGTGCACGACCAGCCCCGCCGAGACCAGGTCCGTCGTCCCCCCCGGCACGGCGATTTCCCTGAACGCTTCCGCGATCCGAGCTTTCTCCAGCGGCATGCCGATAACCTCCGTTGTGCGGGCGGGAACCAAGCCGATCCTAGCCCGCGCGCCTATCCGCGCCACCCCGGGCAATGCACCCCCATCCGCCCGCGTTAGACCCGCAACAGGAGTTCACCCGTCATGACACATCAGAATCCGCTCTCTGCCCGTCGAAGCACGTTGCGTTTGGGGATCTTGCTCGCGGCCGCGGGCCTGGCGGCCGCGGGCGCCCCAGCGCTCGCCCAGTCTCGGAGCGACAAGCCCGCGGAGCCCCCGCTCAAGGGCCCGCCCGTCCGCAACAACCGCCCGCCCGCGCTCGAGGACCGGCTCACCGAGGGCCGCGCCCGGCAGGCCGGCGGGGCTCCTCTTCGCGAGCTGAACGCCATCCTCGGTAAGCTCCGCGCCGACGATGCCCCCGCGAAGATCCGCCTCACGGACGACCAGGACGCGAAGATCAAGGCGATCCAGGACGAGTTCCGCGCCCAGCAGCGCGCGTTCGAGGGCCAGCGCCGCGGCGAGATGCCCGACCGTCCCAACCGCGCCCGCCCCAAGCGCCCGCAGGGCGAGAACGACGGCGCCGAGGGCGGCATGGAGATGCGGGGGGATGCCCCGCCGCGCCCCCGCGATGTCATGACCCGCATCCACGCCGTCCTCACCGAGCCGCAGAAGGAGTTTGTCGACGCCGAGCTCGAGACGCTCCGCGCCGCGAACGAGAAGAAGCGCGCCGAGGAGTACGTCAAACGCCGCATGGAGGAGCGTGGGGACAGCCCCGCTCCCTCCGCCGATCGCCCCGCCCCCGAGCGCCTCCGCCTCATCGCCGAGCGCCTCCGCGAGCTCCCGCCCGAGCAGCGCGAGCGGCTCCTCCGCAAGTTCGAGGAGGACCTCGACAAGGCCGAGAACGCCGGCCGCGGCAAGGACGCCGGCACGGACGGCATGGACGACGCCCGCCCGGTGCGCGAGCGCAAGCCCGACGCCGCGGCCCCCAAGGACCGCGGGGAGGGGCCTCGCCCCGGACCCGGCCGCCCGGAGCCCCGGAAGCGGCCCTGAACGCCCGCGGCATCCGCGAAAAAAGAAAGAGCCCCGCGGCCGTCCGCGGGGCTCTTGTTCTATCCGGGTTATCCGCCGCTCACGGGCAGCCGGCGGCGAACTGCTGCAGGAAGCAGGTGAAGTCCGCCACGTTGAGCACCGGGGCCGAGGTGCTCTGGTCGCAGTTGGCGTAGCTCTCGCCCGCCGCGAACCGCTGCAGGAAGCAGGTGAAGTCCGCCACGTTCAGCACCGGGGAGGCCGTGCTGGAGTCGCAGTTGGCGTAGCACGCGGGCCCGGAGCACCCGGCCGCCTCGGCGGAGATCGAGAGCCCGTCGATGTGCCACCCGCGGAAATCATTGAACGCGCCGTCGCCGGTGTCGAACTCGAACCCGAGCGTCACCGTCTGCCCCGCGAAGCTGGTGAGATCGACCGAGACCGGGCCCCATTCCGCCGACTCTCCGACGGTGTGCACCTGGTTGCCGTTGACCAGCACGTAGGTGTCGTCCCAGCCGGCCAGGTCCTCGGAGATCTTCGCCGAGCAGAACTCGAGCGTGATCGAGCCGCCCGCCGGGACCGCCGGCAGCGCGATCGGCGCGGAGGTGAGGATGCCGGAGTTGGTGCTGCCCGTGTCGAAGTTGCAGGTGGCGTCCTGCCCGTAGTAGGCCCAGTTGCCCGATGCGCCCGCGCACGTGCCCGAGGGCGCGCACGTGGTCGAGATGTGCCAGAGTCCCGTCGCCGACCACCCCGCCGGCAGCCCGCCGCCGAAGTCCTCGGTCATCACGGTCGTCGTGGTGATCGTGCCGATCTCCGTCCCCAGCGTGTTCACCGGCGCCGTCGAGGGCACCAGGACCGTCGCGCCGCCGTCGCCCGAGGCCGAGAAGTAGAAGTTCGGCGTGTCGCCGCAGTCCGCCCCGGGCAGCGTCGCCCGGTAGATCTCCCCGCCCACGTGGGTCAGCGGGACCTCGGAGAACGGCCCCGACGTCGACATGCGGTAGAACATGCGGCCCGAGCCCGGCTGGTAGCTCTGCGTCCCGTCGATGATGCGCACGTCCAGGTCCAGCGGCGTGCCGGGGCCGAGCAGGCCGGGGATCGGCGACTGGAGCGTCATGTAGATCGGCCCGGGCGTCGGCGGGGCCACATCACCGCTCACGACCGTGGCGTAGCCCTGGGTGCCCACGGCCACGTTGGCGCCGCGGACCCGCAGCGTCCACTGGCCCGGCGTCGGGTTCGTCACGTGCACCTGCTCGACGTTGTTGCGGTCGTCCCTCGTCCCGCCGGGGACCGACACGCCCCCGGAGAACACGTTGCCCTTATAGACCTCGCCCGAGGGCGCGGTCACCTCCAGGTCCAGATCGTTCACCTGCGCGAACGATGCCCCCGACGTTGCGGGCGGCTCGGTCCACACCACCGTCACGCGGAGCTGCTCCCCCGAGCCCAGCACCGTGAAGGGGATGTCCGTAAAGCCGCCGGTCGAGAGCCCCTGGGCGTTGCGCACGTCCGTCACGCGGAGCTTGCGGGTCTCGCCGCTGAAGAACATCGAGCGGTCCAGCAGCAGCCGACCCCACCCCTCGCGCACGCCCGGGTACCCCGCGGCCGTCATATCCTCGCCCGAGTTCAGGAGCGTCGCCTTGATCAGCGCGCCCGACGGCGTGATCCCCGCCCCCGGGTTGGCGAACCCCGTTTCGAAATACCCGTCGGTGTAGTACTGTCGCACCAGCGCCGCAGCCCCCGTGACCGCCGGCGAGGCCATCGAGGTGCCCGTCATCTGCGTCGTGCTGCACGCGCTGCCGCTGGCGGCCGAGTTGGTGTCGCACCCCGGGGCCCAGATCTCCGGCTTCCGCCGCCCGTCGCTCGTGGGCCCCGCCCCGCCCGTGCAGAATCCGCCCTGCGTCGGGGTGTCGTTCGAGTTGCCGACCGCCACCAGGTTCTTGGCGTTCTCCGGGTTCTTCAGCGCGTTCAGGTTCGTCACCGCGAAGAAGATCTGCGACTCCTCGTTGCTGTACTGGAATGAATCGATCCCGCGGCAGAGGCTGTTGTATGCCGTCGTGCCGTCATCGCCCCACGAGTTCGTGTGCACCCGGGCACCCACGCCGTAGTGGGGGGTCAGGGCGTCGATCATGCCCTGCTCCGTGAAGTCGGGCCAGTTGCTGTAGGCCATCTTCGCCGCGTACGCCATGCCGCGGGTGTCGTTGTTCTGACCGGCATCGCCGACCGCGGTGCCCGAGCAGTGCGTGCCATGCGGGTCAGACCCGCCCGTCTTGTAGAGAACCTTCCGGTGCCCCGGCCCCGGCGTGTTGTTGGTCGCGTCCTTGAACGAGCAGTGGTTGATGTCGAAGCCCGCGTCCAGCACCCCGACGACCTGCCCCTCCCCGTGGATCCCCGCGTCGTAGATCGGCGTCACGTTGGTCTGGTTGCTCTGGATGATCCAGCGCGTCGTGCTGTTGCGGGCCATGACCTCCGGCGCCGGCTCGACGAACTGCACCGGCGCGATGCCCGCCAGCGCGTTCACCTGAGCGCTCGGCAGCTCCACCATCAGCTCCAGGTGGTCCATCACCGTCTCGCTCCCGCGGATCACCGCCCCCGGGCCCGCCCAGATCGCCTTCTCCGCCGCGCCCGGATCGACCCCCGCGAACAGCGAGA
>JAEYVB010000039.1 GCA_023429345.1 Planctomycetota bacterium | reverse complement strand
ACCCCCCCTACCCCCAACGCCCCCACCGCCCCCCCCACCCGCCGTGTTCCGGGGGCTGACGTTGGCGGAGTCGTGCCGCTCCAGCGCTGGCCGCCACCACAGGGCCCCCGGGTTGTCGTAGGCGTAGAGGCCCGGCCGCTGCCCGTAGTTCACGTTGAACGCGAGGTTGAGGGAGCCGCCGTAGAGCGACACGCGGGCATCGCCCGGGCAGACCAGCGTGAGGCCCTTGAGCGCGGTCAGCGGGATGATCGCCAGCACGAGGACCGCGCCCAGCCGGCCGATGCGCCCCGCCCACACCCAGCGCTGCGGGGGCTTCCACGCGGGCGCGGCCGGAGTGGCGGGGGGCGCGGGGGGCGGTGCGGAGGGCGCGGGGGGAGGGAGGTGCGGGGGGTGCGGGGGGGCATCCACAGCGCGAGTGTACGCTACCCTCCCCTCCGCATGCGGATCGTCTTCCTCGGCTCCGGCGCCTTCGGTATCCCCACGCTCGCAAAGCTCGCGGAGCGGCACGATGTCCGTGCCATCATCACCCAGCCCGACCGCCCCGCGGGCCGCGGGGGGAAACTCACGCCGACGCCCGTCGCCGACTGGGCCGCGGCGAACGCGCCGAGCCTCCCCGTGCTGAAGCCCGAGAAAGTCAACGCCGCGGAGGTCGCCGCGGGAATCCGCGGCTTCAACGCCGATGCGCTGGTCGTCATCGCCTTCGGGCAGAAGATCGGCAAGGCGCTGCTCGATGACATCTTCGCCTGCAACCTGCACGCCTCGCTCCTGCCGCGCTGGCGCGGGGCTGCGCCGATCAACGCGGCCATCCTCGCGGGCGATGCCCAGACCGGCAACAGCGTGATCGCCCTCGCCGACCGCATGGATGCGGGGGTGGTGTACGCGCAATCGCGGCCGCTGCCCATCGACCCGCGCACCACCGCCGGCGAGCTGCACGATGTCCTCGCCGCCGATGGCCCCGCGCTCGTGCTGGATGTGCTGGCCCGCTTCAGCGCCGGCACGCTCGCCGGCGAGGAGCAGGACGAGTCCAGGGTCACCCTCGCCGGCAAGCTCGGCAAGGCCGACGGCTGGGTCGACTTCAAAGAGACCGCCGAGGAATGCCGCCGCCGCATCAACGGCCTCTCGCCGTGGCCGGGCGTGACGGCCTCGCTCGGCGGAACACCCCTGAAGCTCGCCCGCGCCATCGCGCTCCCCGACACAACGTCGGCACAGCCCGGCGCCATCATCGACGCCGCCCGCGGCCTGATCGCCTGCGGCGGCGGGGAGGGGGGAGGCGCCGTCCTTCAACTCCTGGAGGTCCAGCCCCCGGGCAAACGCCGCATGGCGTGGGCCGACTTCGTGCGGGGAAATAAGGTACAACAGGGCGCCATGCTCCACGGACGGACCACCGCATGAGCCCGACGCTCTGGGACCTCCTGAAGGGTGTGGTGGCGCCCCCACCCTCACCCCCACCGCCGCCCCCCGCGCCGCGCTCCCGGACGAAGCAGCCCAGCGGCCGCCGCCCGTGCCCGCCCGCCCGCGCGGCGAAGCCCACGATGGCCGAGCGCTACGAGGAGGTCGCCCGCCGCTACCTCGCCGAGCACGGCGTCCGCATCCGCAAGTGGCGCTCGAACATGAGCGGCATCGCCACCCAGGTGCGGTACCGCGACGGACGCACCGCCCGCTACATCGAGAGCCCCCGCCCCCGCGGCCCCATGTCGATCGCCATCTTCCTGCACGAGATCGGCCACCACGCCATCGGCTTTGGCACCTACCGCCCCCGCTGCCTCGAGGAATACCACGCCTGGGCTTACGCGATCGAGCACATGGAGAAGAACGGCCTCAACATCACCGAGAGCGTCCGCCGGCGGATGCACAACTCCCTGCGCTACGCCGTCGAGAAGGCCGAGCGCCGCGGCCTGAAGGAGATCCCCGCCGAGCTGCAACCCTTCCGCGGGCCGTGGCAGGGAGCGCCGAGCGGGCGCGCTCGAGGGCGGGGGCGGAGGGGGGCGCGGAAGCGGACGCCGAGGGGGGCCGGCTAGTCCTCGCCCGGCATCCGCAGGAGCTCCGAGAGCCGCGCCGACTGCGCCAGCCCGCCGGCCGGGGGGGCCTCGACACGCAGGAGCGCCGCCATGCCCGTCTGCATCTCCCCCGCGCGGCGGCTGGCGGGATCGAGCAGCACCGCGATGAGCCGGGAGAGCTGCGGGTTGTGGCCGACGATCATGAGGGCGCTGCGCCCCGCGTGCCCCTCGATCAGCGCCAGCGCCCGCGAGGCCGGCTCATCGCACGCCAGCGCCCCTTCGATCTCCAGCGGCGCGCCGAGCGACTCGTTGATGAGCCGCGCGGTGGTGATCGCCCGCTCGTAGGGGCTGCTGAGGATCAGCCCGGGGCGGAAGCCCGCCGCGGCCAGCCGCTCCCCCAGCCAAACGGCCTGGCGCTCGCCGCGCGGGCGCAGCCGCCGGTCGCGGTCGTGGCCGCTCTCCGCGTGCGCCTCCGCCTTGCCGTGCCGGACGATCGCCATCTGCAGGTGCGGGGCCGCCTGGTCCATGGACGCAGTCTACAGCCCCCGCCCCCCGCGCCCCCCGCGCCGCGGCCCACGGGCGCGGCCGGAAGGCCGCAGGGCCGGACGCGCCAGCCCCAGCACCGCGAACCAGGCCCGCTCGTCGGTCCAGACACGCTCGGTGCTCCACCCGCCCGCCGCGGGGATGTTCCCGAGGTCGACGAGGCGGTGCTTGTAGCTGCTGAGGGTGTGGATGAACTCCCCCGCGTGGAAGGTCACCGAGAGGTCCTCCACCCTCGCGGTGTGGTCCTCGCGGGCGACCAGGCGCAGCTCCACCCGCGACCGCCCGCGGTCGAAGACCGCCTCGTGGCGGAACCGCGCCGGGTCGATGTCGCTGGAGAGCTCGCGGCGGATGCGGTGGAGGAGGTTCAGGTTGAACTCGGCCACCACGCCCGCGGCGTCGTCGTAGGCCGCGGCGATGATCCCCTCATCCTTGTAGAGGTCGACGCCCAGGAGAAGCCGCCCGTCCGGGCCGGTCCAGTCCCCGAAGCGGGCGAGGAGCTCGGCGGCCTCGTGGGGCTCGTAGTTGGCGATCGTGGAGCCCGGGAAGAACACCGCGCGGCGCTGCCCGCGGTCGGCGAGCATCCCCAGGCCCGCGACCTCCGTGAAGTCGGCGCAGACGGTGCGGACATCCACGCCCGGGATCTCACGCGCGAGCTCCCGCGCCCCCTCATCCAGCGATTCGCAGGAGATGTCGATCGCGATGTACCCGGCGGGGCCGCTCATCGCCCGGAGCACGGCCGCGGCCTTCGCGACCGTCGTCCCGCCGGGCTCGATCAGCAGGCACCCGGGGCCCAGAAAGTCGGCGATCTCCGCGGCGTGGCGGCGGAGGATCGCGAGCTCGGCGCGGGCGAGGTAGTACTCCTCCAGCCCGCAGATCCTCTGGAACAGCTCCGAGCCGCGCCGGTCGTAGAGGTACTTGGAGGGGATCCGCCGCGGGTGCTGCAGCAGCCCCAGCCGCACATCGGCCCGGAACCGCCGCCGCAGCTCCTCGGGCGCGAGGGCGACGACATCGGTCCGCGCGAGGATCACGGCCCACGCCCACCTGCCCACCCCCCGGCCCGCTCCCCGGCCCGCCCCCCGGCCCGCCCACCAGTTCGGTCCGGCAAACCCAGCGCCCGGAGCCCGGCCGCGCGGATGGTCTCGACCGTCAGGCCGAAGAGGATGTGGTTGATCATCGCCTGCGCGTGGCGGCTCGGCGGGTAATGCCGCGGCCCGCGCAGCCAGCCCATCGCGGGCATCGCGACCTCGTCGGCGAGCACCCAGAGGGCGACCCCCGCCGGGATGCCGCGGCCGGCGGTGATCGCCGGCGCAACGGGCGCAAGCCCGCCGTAAACAGCCCCGGAGACCGCCGAGAAGAGGAAGTGGGCCGCGTTCCCGGCTTCGCGCCGGTGCCCCGGGCGCACGGGCCGGTCGAGCAGGGCCCGCGACACCTCGTCCGCGGCCTGCACGGTCGCGGGGGTGTGCCGCGTCTCCTCGCGGCGCGGGCCGGCGTTGTCGAAGAGGGAGTCCTCCGGAACGGGCTCCTCCCGGCCGAGCCGGGCCTTGGCGCGGTCGAAGAGGTTGTGCGACTGGTTCATGACGAACCCGCCGGCGATCCCCCCGAGCACCCCGAGGGCCACACCCGCGAGGATCTCGCTCGCCCCGGCGCCATCCACACCCGCGCGGTTCCGCATCGCAGCCCCTCCTGGCCGGTGGATTGGATGCCCGCCCGCCGCCCGAGTCACCCCGGACGCGCACGGTTAACCGGGTGGCAGCGCACGAAAGCGCCCCGGGGTCGGCCCCGGGGCGCTGGTGGCGTGGCTCGGTCCGGGCGATTCGTCAGCGGGCGGGGGCGGCGCTCCCGCCGATCCGCATGCCGTAGAACGACCGCCAGACGAAGAAGGCGGAGATGAGGAAGAAGATGACCGCGAGCGCCATCGTCAGGCTCGTGTGCGTGTAATTGTCGCCCTTCATGCTCACCGCGAGCTCCACGGCCAGGAGGCCGAAGAGGGTGGTGAACTTGATGACCGGGTTCATGGCTACCGAGGAGGTGTCCTTGAAGGGGTCGCCCACGGTGTCGCCGACGACGGTGGCGTCGTGGAGCGGCGTGCCCTTGGCCTTGAGCTCGGTCTCGACGATCTTCTTGGCGTTGTCCCAGGCGCCGCCGGCGTTGGCCATGAAGATGGCCTGGTAGAGGCCGAAGAAGGCGATCGAGACCAGGTACCCGATGAAGAAGAAGGGCTCGTAGAAGGCGAAGGCGAGCGTCGCGAAGAAGACGCCCAGGAAGATGTTGAACATGCCCTTCTGGGCGTAGATCGTGCAGATCTGCACGACCTTCTTGCTGTCCTCGACGCTGGCCTTGGCGGAGCTGTCGAGGCGGATGTTGGCCTTGATGAACTCGACGGCCCGGTAGGCGCCCGTGGAGACGGCCTGTGTGGAGGCGCCCGTGAACCAGTAGATGATGGCGCCGCCGGTGATGAGGCCGAGCAGGAAGGGCGGGTGCATCAGCGAGAGCATCTCGAAGTAGCGGGGCTCGAGGCCGTGGGTGAGGGCCACGATGATCGCGAAGATCATGGTGGTGGCGCCCACGACGGCGGTGCCGATGAGCACCGGCTTGGCCGTGGCCTTGAAGGTGTTGCCGGCGCCGTCGTTCTCCTCCAGGAACTCCTTGCCCTTCTCGAAGCTGGGGGCGAAGCCGAAGTCCTTCTGGATCTCCGCGGAGATGTCGGGGACCTGCTCGATGGTGGAGAGCTCGTAAACGCTCTGGGCGTTGTCGGTCACGGGGCCGTAGCTGTCGACGGCGATGGTGACGGGGCCCATGCCCAGGAAGCCGAAGGCGACCAGGCCGAAGGCAAAGACGGCCGGGGCCATCATGAGGTCGCCCAGGCCCATCGTGCTGAAGTAGTACGCGACGCCCATCAGGCCGACGATCGCCATGCCGAGCCAGTAGGCCGAGAAGTTGCCGGCGATGAGGCCCGAGAGGATGTTCAGCGAGGCCCCGCCCTGCTCGGAGGAGGTGACGACCTCGCGGACGTGCTTGGAGGTGGTCGAGGTGAAGACCTTCACCAGCTCGGGGATGATCGCCCCGGCCAGCGTGCCGCAGGTGATGATCGTCGAGAGCTTCCACCACAGGCCGCTGCCCTCGCCGCCGAGCTCCTGCTCGGAGATCGGGCCGATGAGCAGGTAGGACGCGAGGTAGGTGAGGACGACGGAGACGGCCGAGGTGATGAGCACCAGGCTGGTGAGCGGGTGCTCGAAGTTCATCCGGTCGGCGTTGCCGTACTTCGCCTTGGCCATCGCCTCGTTGATGAAGTAGGAGAGGCCGCTGGCGACCACCATCACGATGCGCATCGCGAAGATCCAGACCAGGAGCTGGACCTGGATCGTCTCGAAGCTCGGGATCACCGCGGTGATCGCCAGCATGATGAAGGTGATCAGGGCCACGCCCGTCACGCCGTAGGTCTCGAAGCCGTCGGCGGAGGGGCCGACCGAGTCGCCGGCGTTGTCGCCCACGCAATCGGCTATCACGCCGGGGTTGCGGGCGTCATCCTCCTTGATCTTGAAGACGATCTTCATCAGGTCCGAGCCGATGTCGGCGATCTTGGTGAAGATGCCGCCGGCGATACGCAGCGCGGCCGCGCCCAGCGACTCGCCGATGGCGAAGCCGATGAAGCAGGGGCCCGCGTAGTCGCGGGGGATGAACAGGAGGATGATCAGCATGAGCAGCAGCTCGACGCTGATCAGGGCCATGCCGATCGACATGCCGGCCTTGAGCGGGATCGCGTAGCAGGGGTAAGGCTTGCCCCTGAGGCTGGCGAAGGCGGTGCGGCTGTTGGCGAAGGTGTTGACGCGGATGCCGAACCACGCCACGCCGTAGGAGCCGGCCATGCCGACCAGGCTGAAGAACAGGATGACCGCGACCTTCAGCGGCGGGAAGCCGTGCACGACCTCGCCCGCGGCGTTGGTGGTGCTGGCCAGGAACCCGAAGTACACCAGCACGATGGTGCCGATGAACAGCCACAGGATCATTAGGAACTTGCCCTGCTGCAGCAGGTACGCCTTGCAGGTCTCGTAGATGAGCTCCGAGACCTCCAGCATCGTCCGGTGCACCGGCATCTTCTTGAGCTGGGCGAAGATCATCACGCCGAAGCCCAGGCCCGCCGCGCAGACGAGCAGGCCGAGCATCAGGAGCGTGTGGCCGTCGATCCCCAGGAACTTCACCGTGCTCAGATCGGGGAGCACCAGGTTGGCCTCGCCGCCGGCGTGCCGCGCGGGGGCGGCGGGCAGCTGCGGCGCAGACATGGCCGGGAGCGAGGGGGGCGGCGAATCCTGGGCCGCCGCGGCCGCCGGGAGCGCCAGCAGGCAGAGGGCGGCCGTCAGCGGCGTTAGCAGGGCCCGGGGGATACGGAAGGGGGGGACTGCCACCATCACGCGGGCCAGAAGGGCACGCAGGGTTTCG
>JAEYVB010000267.1 GCA_023429345.1 Planctomycetota bacterium | reverse complement strand
GCTTGGACTCGTCCCGGGCCACCGGGTCGTACCAGCCCAGCTGCTCAAGGGAGGCGCCGTCGCGGCGCGTGCGCTCGTCGAGGACCTGGATGCGGTAGAAGGGCCGGTTCTTGCGGCCGGTGCGCTGAAGACGAATCTTGACCACCTGCGTACCTCCAACAGCCCACCACGGGCCGGGGATTCAATAGCAAAGCTCAGGGAGAGGGCTCCCACCGGGGCGGGAAGTCTAGGCCCGAACCGGCCGGGGGCAAACTACTCGTGGCTCCGCCCTTCCGGGCGGAGCGCATCGGGCGGAAGCCCGATGCCACGAACCGCGAAGATCTGGAACCGGTGCCCCCGGGGCTCCAGGCCCCGTTCCCGGCAGATCCGGTCCCGCAGCTCCACCAGTTCCGGAAGGTCGATTTCTTCGACCCGGCGGGTGTCCACCCGGATCAGCAGGTCGCTCGGACGGCGGCCGTAGACCAGCTGGTAATGGGCCTGCTCTTCGTCAAAGAGCACCCGCTGGATGATCCCGGCGTCCTGGAGCAGGCGGATGGTCCGGTAGATCGTCGCTTTGGAGACCCGGAAGTTCCCCCGCTTCAGCTCCGCCAGCAGCTCGTCGGCCTCGAAAAGCCCGTCCATCCGCACGATCGCGTCCAGCACCTGGGCCCGCTCGGGGGTGTACTTCAGCCCCTCCGACTTGAGCTTCCGCCGGAAGACCGCGCAGAGCGGCTCGGCGATCGCGAGCGTGTCGCTCTCGCCGGGCAGGGCTTCGGGCAGCGGCTCCAGGGGCATCGGCAAATCGTACGTCGCGGCCGCGGCCGGCCCGATCGGGGCGGACTCCCTGATCCTCTTAGACTTGCGGCCGATGGCACCCCCTCCAGCCAAGGAACCGCACCCGGGCGAGCGCTCCCGCCTTGTCCTGTGGCTCGCGGCGGCCGCGGGCACGGTGGGGCTCATCGCCCTGTTCGCCGGGTTCGGCGGCCCGGCCGGACCGACCGCCGGTCTGGGACGCGTGCTCGAGCTGGTGCTCTCCTGGACGGCCATCGTGCCCGCGCTCTACCTGCTGAGCGCGTACGGCCTGGGCGTGGTGTTCGATCGCGTGATCACGGGTTCGCCCCACCGCCACGCGCTCAGGATGGGCCTCGGACTCGGGCTGCTGCTGACCCTGAGCCACACCGCCGGCGTCCTGGGCTTTCTCGACGCGACGCTGGTCGCGGAGATCTCGCTCCTTCCGGGGCTGGCGCTCCTGATCGTGTCGCGGGCGCGGGAGCGGACTTCGGTCCGGCCTTCGGCGTGGTCACTCGCGTGGATGCCCGCGATCGCGCTCCTGGTTGTCGCCGCGTCCAACCCGCCGGGGATCCTCTGGCTCTCCGAGGGCCGCGGCTACGACGCCCTCAGCTACCACCTGCAGCTCCCGCAGGACTGGCTCGTGCTCGGCCGGATCGCACCGGTCGAGCACAATGTCTATTCGTACCTCCCCGGGTACGTCGAGGCCGCGTTCTACCACGTTGGGTTGCTCATGGGCGCAGCCCCGCCCGGCGCTGGGGAGGTCCGCGCGTGGGGGCTCACCGCGGGCGAAGGCGACGCGCTGATCGCGTGCCAGTACCTGTCGGTGGGCATCGCCCTAGTCGCCGTCTGGATGGTTGCCTCGGTCGCATCCGCACTGCTCGCCCGCCGCGGCTTCGACGATCGCATCCGAACGCCGGTGTCGATCCTCAACGGCGCCTTCGTGCTGAGCACGCCCTGGACCATTGTCACCGGCTCCCTGGCTTACAACGACCTGTGCGTGGTCGCACTCGCCGGCGCAGGGGTGCTGGCGGCGACCGAATCGACGTTGTCCCCGGCCCGCCGCGGCGTGCTGAGCGGCCTGCTTATCGGCTTCGCCTGCGGCGCAAAGCCCACCGCGCTCATTCTGGCAGCGCCCGTTGCCGGCGTGCTGCTGCTCGGAACCCTTCCGCCGAGGCGGTGGGTGACCGCCGTTGTGTGGGGCTCCCTCGCGGGCCTGCTCGCGCTCGCCCCCTGGCTGGTGCGCAACTGGGTCTACTCCGGTAACCCCGTCTTCCCGATGGCCGGCGGCCTCTTCGGGGCATCACACTGGGACCAGGAACAGTTCGCCCGCTACGCCGCGGCGCACACCCCGGATGCGCTCGCCGCCGGCCTCCGCCACATGCTTTCGCCGGGCGGCGGTCGGGGCCTGCTGCACTGGCAATGGCTGGCGTTCTTCCCGGCAAGTCTGGCCGGGAGCGTGATCGCCCTTGTCGCGAGGAGTACCCGTCGCACGGCCGCGCTCCTGATGCTGGCGCTCGTGATCCAGCTCGCAGCGTGGCTGCTGCTGACGCACGTGCAGTCACGGTTCCTCATCCCGCTGGCGCTCGCGGCCGCGCCGCTCTTTGCCCTGGGGCTCGCCGTGATCGCGTCCAGGGCCTGGGGGGCGCTCATCGCCGGCGGACTCGCGGTTACGGCGCAGTTGCTCGCCTCCGGGGCCATCTTCGCGGCCGAGACCGTCTCCAATCAGCCGTTGATCGCCGGCCCGGGCGCATTCACCGGCGAGCTCTTCCGCGATCTCCCGCCATCGCGCGGGCTCGAGGATGCACTCTCCCCGCAGGCCTTTGCCAACCGCACGCTCCCCCCGACCGCCCGCGTCTATCTTCTCGCCGAGGCCCGCCCGCTCTATCTGGCCATCCCCACCGTTTACAACACCACTTGGGACCGCTGGCCGCTCGGAGAAGCGATCCGGCGGCACCCGGGCGACGCCGCGGCCTGGGCCCGGGACCTCCGCGCCCGGGGCATCACCCACATCTACTACAACGCCGCAGAGCTCGCCCGGCTCCGCACCAGCGGCGATGGCGGCTGGTCCGATCCGCTCGTCACCCCGGAGCTTGTCGCCGCCTTTCTGGAGCAGCGATCGCGCCCGGTACGATCATGGCCCGAGGCCGGGATCTTCCTCGTAGAGCTGATCCCGCCCGACGGAGCCGCCCCGCCTTGAAGCAGGACCCGATGCACGACACACAACCGCGGCGGGGCGTGCGCCTCGCGGTACAGGCCGCGGGGTTCATCCTCGGGCTCGCGGCATTCGGCTGGGCGGTCTCGATGGCGCTCGAGAACCGCGAGCAGCTCGCCAACCTCTCGGCCGCGAGCCCCGGCCAGATCGCGGCGCTGCTCGCCCTCTCGCTCGCGACGCAGACGATCAACGGCCTGATCTTCTGGCTGACCCTCCGCCCCGCGCGGGCCCTGCCGGTCGCGGATGTCCTGGCAACCAACGCGGTCTCCTCGGCGCTGGCGTACCTCCCGTTCAAGATCGGCGCCATAGCCCGCATCCTGATCCACAACCGGCGCGACCGAATCCCCATGGTGCAAATCGGGGCGTGGTTCATCGCGGTGGCGGCGGTGATGCTGCTGGCCTTCACCCCGCCGGTCCTCGCCGCGCTCTGGCTGAAGCGCATCGACCTGGGCTGGTTCGCCGCGACCATCGGCGGCGAGCTCGTCATCGGGGCAGCGCTGCTGGGGATCGCGTACCGCCTCAAGGGCGATGCGGGCATCCAGCGGCTGGTGCGACTCTGCCGCGCCCTTCGCCTGCGGCCCGCCCTGAAGCTCTTGAACTCGAAGGGCTGGCCCCACCTGCACAGCGCCTTCGACATGCTCGCCCACCCCGCGGCGACCGGGGGCACGATCGCGCTCCGCCTCGCCGACGCCCTCGCCCAGGGGCTCCGTTTCATGGTCGCCGCACAGATCCTCGGCGTGGAGGCCGGCTTCGCCCCCTCGCTGGTCATCAGCCTCGCCTACTTCTGCGTGGGCGTCGTGAGCCCGGTGATGGTGGGCGCGCGGGAGATGGGCGCCATCGGCATCGCCGCCCTCATGCTCCCCGGCGCCATCGATGTGAGCAACGGCGCCTCCTCGCCCTACGCCACCGTCCCGCTCTTTGTCACCGCCACCGAGGCCGTCGTCTACCTCGCCGCCGGGACGCTCGGCATGCTCTACCTGCGGCCGGACCGTCTGCTGCGCATCCGGAAGCAGGAGCTATCGGAACTCCCCGTCCGCGTGTGATCACCCGCCCCTCCACCCCTGCGCGATCGGCACGCGCCGACCCGACC
The DNA here is from genome assembly GCA_023429345.1 of Planctomycetota bacterium. Taxonomy (GTDB): domain Bacteria; phylum Planctomycetota; class Phycisphaerae; order Phycisphaerales; family UBA1924; genus JAEYVB01. Next base: position 846 of record JAEYVB010000267.1, on the reverse strand, counting down.
CGAACGCCACGCTCGTCACCTTCAGCCCCACCGCCGCCTGCTTGCGCTTGTACTCCGCCAGGTCGATCATCCGCACCACCCGCGCCACCACCGCCCCGTCGAACCCCGTCTCCCGGGCGATCCGCGCCGGCCCCTGCTTCCCCTCCACGTACCGCCCGATGATCTCGTCGAGCACCTCGTACGGTGGCAGCGAGTCCTGGTCCGTCTGGTCCGGACGCAGCTCGGCGCTCGGCGGCTTGGCGATCGTGCTATCCGGGATCGGCGGCCGCTCGAAGCCGCACCGGGCGTGGTTCTCGTTCATCCACCCCGCCAGCGCGTACACCTGGATCTTCCCGACGTCCGAGAGCGGCGCCAGGCCGCCGTTCATGTCCCCGTACAAGGTCGCGTACCCCACCGCCAGCTCGCTCTTGTTCCCGGTCGTCAGCACGATCGCGCCCGAGCGGTTCGAGAACGTCATGAGCAGCGTCCCGCGCACCCGCGACTGCACGTTCTCCTCGGTCACATCCGGCATCACCTGCCCCAGCCGCTTCAGCTTCAGGAGGTCGAACGCCGCATCCATGGCCATGCGGAATCCCTCGAACGGCCGGTCGATCGGCACCGCCAAAGCCCGGAACCCCAGCCGCTTCGCCAGCTCGTACGCGTCCGTCCGCGACCCCAGCGACGAGTACTTCCCCGGCATCACCAGGCCGGTGACGTTCTCCGCGCCGATCGCCGCCACCGCCAGCGCCGCCACCACCGCCGAATCGATCCCCCCGGAAATGCCCAGTACCGCCGTCTTGAACCCCGTCTTCCTCAGGTAATCCCGGATCCCCATCACCAGCGCCCGGAACAGCAGCTCCTCCTGGG
>JAEYVB010000156.1 GCA_023429345.1 Planctomycetota bacterium | reverse complement strand
GGCATGGGGGGCATGATGGGGCGGTCGTGCCGCCAATGCTTGCCGGTGCGCCAGGAGAGGATGAGCCCCTCAGCGCTGAGGTTGCCGATGCCGGTCTCCTTGTCGGGGGTGAGGTTGGGCGCGACGGAGACGCCGAAGGGGCCGGCGAAGGCGGTGAGGGTGGGGTCCATGGTGGCGAGGATGTTGCGCTTGAGGAGCGAGGGGTCCCACTCGGGGAGGGGCGCGTCGGCGGGGTGGCCGGCGAGGGTCATGCCGGGGATGGGGCGGGCGTCGGGGCCCTTGGGGGTGTGGCAGGCCTGGCAATCCATGACGGTCATGAGGTAGGCGCCGCGCTGGACCATGCGGGTGTGGGCATCCTCCTCGGAGCCGGGCTGCGAGACGGGGGTCAGGCCCGCGGGGCTCGGGGAGCTCATGCCGCGGATCGCGAGGAAGCCGAGGGCGCCAGCGGCGAAGAGGAAGCCGGCGCAGATGGTGACGGTGCGAGAGGTGGCGTTCATGGGTGTGCTCCGAAGAAGGGACGGGAAACCTGGCCGGGGGTATGTGCGAGCGGACATCGTCGTTCGTGACACGGTCGGGTAACGATCCCTGTTCGGAGGCCGTGGCGCGGGATTGCTGAGCGCGGGCGGGGCGCGCGCCGACTATGATAAGGGTTTCTTTCGTCCCCCTTTCGGAGCGCCCCCTCTCCATGGAGCACCCGATGACCTGGATGCACAAAGTCCGCCTGCGGGTGCTGGGGCTGCTGCTCGGCCTGGCGCTCGCGGCGATCGCGACGATCTCGCTGACGACGGTCCCGGCGTGGCCGGTGATCGGCGTGGCCTTTGCGACGCTGGCGCTCGCGGTCAACAAGATGACGACGCGGCTGAACCAGCCGACGTGCTGGGGGTGCGGGTCGGACCTGGCGAACGCCCAGGAGGGGATCTACGGGGTTGAATGTCCGCAGTGCGGGACGCTGACGCCCCGCGGGGCGGACCTTGCGTGGGACCGGGGCGATGGGGGGGGCGATCGGGGCGGTGATCGGGCGGTCGACGAGGACGAACTGGCCTGAGCGATCGGGCCCGAAGCGGCAAAGGCGAAAAACACGAACGCCCCGGGCGCGCGGCCCGGGGCGTCGCTGCTTTTGCGAGACCGGCTTTACTGGGCGGGCGCATGGACCGCGGCGACCGCGGGATCGAACGCCTCATCCACGGCATCGCAACCGGCGAGACCGACGCCGGCCAGAGCCAGCAGCCCAATACCTACGCGAACCAAGCACTTCTTCATGGAATCCCCCTTTCGTGCCTCCGTGCACGATGCGAGCACGGCTGGGGGACGCTAAGCCCTTGGCGGGCGGAGGCCTACCTCCGCGGGCGGGATTCACGCGGGTGGTGAAACCGGGATAGCGATGGAACGACGGCCGCGGTCCGGGTGAATGGGGCGGGGGTGAGATGGGATTCATCGGGCCCGGTTTTCAGGCGGCCTTGCGTCGGCCGTCGGGAGTCTCCGTCAGGCGGGCGACCAGCTCATCGCCCTCGCCTTCGAGCAGGGCCTCGATGAGGAGGGGGAGGCGGTCGGACTCGGCCATGCCGCCGGAGAGGAGGTCGGCGGCGCAGACGCGCCGGGCGGCGAGGGAGGCCTTGGCGGCCATCTCGAGGTAGTAGCGCGGGGGGCGGCCCGAGGGGAGGGTAGGCACAGCGCGGAGCGAGATGCACTCTTCGAGGAGGGAATCGAGCTCGGGGCCGAGTCGGGCCTCATCGCCGAGCGCTTCGGACTCGGCGGCTTCGAGGAGGAGCACGGCGGCGACCTCGTTGGCGCTGCCGTCGTACTCGAGGATGAAACGGGCGCTCTCCATGCGGCGGAGGAGGGTGGCTCTCCAGTCGGCGCCCTCGTGCATGCTCGTCGCCGCGAGCGTCAGGGCGTTGCCCACGACGCTGGCGCTCGCGGCGCTTTGGTTCTTCTGGTTCCGGGAGCCGGCGCCGCTGGTGCCGACGCGGACGGCGGTGCGCGGGGTGGGGACGGAGACACTGGAGAGGGGGCCGGGGGTGGTGGGGGCTTCCTTGCCCTTCCGGAGGTCGGCCGTCTTGCGGGCCTCGCGGACGAGGCGGTCGGCCTCGTTGAAGTCCTCGAGGACAACGGCGATGCGGTCGAAGTCGGCGTTCACCAGGTCGGTCGCGGTGAGCAGCCCGATGCGGCTGAGCGCGACGATGGCGGCCTGAGAGATTCCCGGGAGGTCGGCGATCCGTTTGTCCTTGGCCATTGGCGTGCACCCCTTCTCTCCATGTGTTCGGGAGGGGCGCGCCGGAGATTCACCAGGGTTCCCGCGCGCCCCGGGCCGCGGCGGCGATACAGGCGGGAAAGTCGGCATAACCCGACCCCCGCAGGCGCGGCTGCGTGCCCGGCGCTAACCTTGGGCACCTTACTCCCGGACCCACCCTGAATGACCACCGCCGCCTCCCCCAGTGTCCCTGCCGCATCGCCCGCCCCCGGCCTGCGGGGGCTTGTCGAGCAGTACCGCACGCTGGAGGCCGGGATCCGCGAGGGGGGCGGGCCCAAGGCTGTACAGCGGCAGCACGAGAAGGGGCGGCTGACGGCCCGGGAGCGGGTCGAGAAGCTGGTGGATGACCCGAACGGGTTCATGGAGCTGGGGCTGTGGGCGGCGTGGGGGATGTACGGGGAGTTCGGGGGCGCGCCGGCCGCGGGGGTGGTGACGGGGATCGGGCGGGTGAGCGGGCGGATGTGCATGATCATCGCGAACGACGCGACGGTGAAGGCGGGCGCGTTCTTCCCGATGACCTGCAAGAAGATCATCCGGGCGCAGCAGATCGCGATGATGGCGCGGATGCCGCTGGTGTACCTGGTGGATTCGGCGGGGGTGTTCCTGCCGCTGCAGGAGGATGTCTTCCCGGACACGGACGACTTCGGGCGGATCTTCCGGAACAACGCGGTGATCAGCGCCGAGGGCATCCCGCAGATCGCGGCGATCATGGGGTACTGCGTGGCCGGGGG
>JAEYVB010000201.1 GCA_023429345.1 Planctomycetota bacterium | reverse complement strand
CCGATGAGAGCCTCCGGAGAGCCATTCATGCCCGAAGACCCCAAAACAGCGGCACCCGCCACCACCCCCAAAAAGAGGCCCCTCAAGGTCATCGCCATTGTCGCAGGCCTGATGCTGGCCGAGGCCGCGGGCGTGTACGTGCTTATAGGGCTTACCGGCTCCGGAACCCAGCAGGCCGCGGCCGAGATCCACGGGGCCGATCAGGCCGAGCTCCAGCAGCTCGTCGAGATCGAGATCCTGGAGGAGAAGTTCCAGAACATGCAGACCGGCCGGGCCTGGATCTGGGACACTCAGATCGTCCTGAAGGTCAAGGTCAAGAACGAGGCGTTCGTGACCGGAGAGCTGGAGATGCGGGCCGCCGAGATCCGGGAGGGTATTTCCCAGATCATGCGCCGCGCCCAGCACGCCCACCTGCGGGAGCCGGAACTGACCACCCTCAACCGGCAACTCACGGCCTACTTGGACAAGGCTTTCGGCCCGGACCCGGACGGCCACAGCCGCGTCGAGCGGGTCCTGATCCCTCGCTGCAAGGGCTTCCAGATCGAGCAGTGACGCTCCGCGGCCGGAAACGGGGGCCGGGTGACCACGAAAGTGCTCACGTTTTGAGGTCGGTCGCCCCGCGACCGAACCAAGGCCGATCAGGGCGGATATCTTCCTGACCTGTGCTCCCCCTCTTTGCCCTGACCATCTTCCTAAGCGCCGCCCTTCTGTTTGTCGTCCAGCCGATGGTCGCCAAGATGGTGCTTCCGCTCCTGGGCGGGAGCCCGGCGGTCTGGAACACCTGCATGGTGTTCTTCCAGGCCGCGCTCCTGGGCGGGTACGCCTACGCCCACTGGAGCACGCGAACGCTGGGCTTGCGCCGCCAGGCGATCGTGCACTGCATCGTCGTGTTGCTGCCGCTGGCGTTCCTTCCCATCGCGATCCGCACCGGCAAGCCGCCGGCGGGGGGCTCGCCCGTGCTCTGGGTGCTGCTGACCCTCGCGGGCGCTGTGGGGCTGCCCTTCTTTGTCGCCTCGACCACCGGGCCGCTGATGCAGCGCTGGTTCGGCGCTGCGCGGCACCGCACTTCCGACGATCCCTACTTCCTGTACGCCGCCAGCAACGCGGGGAGCCTCATCGCGCTCCTCGCCTATCCGCTGCTGCTGGAGCCGATCAGCACGATCCATCAGCAGAGCGTCCTGTGGACCGCCGGGTACGCGGTCCTGGCGGTGCTCACGATCGGGTGCGCCGTCGTGGTCGTCCGCACATCGGATAAGGCGCCCCTCCCCTCGGGCCCGGCCAAGACCGCGTCCGAACCGGAAGCCGAGAGGCTCTCTCCACGCGGGCTGCTGGCCCAGCGGGCCCGCTGGGTTTTCCTCGCGTTTCTTCCTTCGAGCCTGATGCTCGGCGCGACACAGTTCATCTCCACCGACGTCGCCGCCGTGCCGCTGCTCTGGGTCATCCCGCTCGCGATCTACCTGCTCACCTTCATCCTCGCCTTCGGCACACGTCGGGCCTTCAAGACGCAGAACCTCTCCGACATCCTCGCCATCGTGCTGACCTCCGTCGCCCTCATCTTCCTGGTCCGCGGCGAATACCACCTCCCGGTGTGGGCCCTCTTTCTCTTGCACCTCGCGGCCCTCTTCGTCGCGGCCATGTTCTGCCACAGCCGGCTGGCGGACCTGCGCCCGGGGGTCGACCGCCTCACCGAGTTCTACCTGCTCCTCGCCCTGGGCGGTGTCCTGGGCGGGGCCTTCAACGCCCTCCTCGCGCCCGTGATCTTCACCGGCGTCATCGAGTACCCCCTCGTGCTCGTGCTCGTCGCCTTCATGCGGGTGCGGAGCAAACGCGACTGGTTCCGCAACAAGCCGGCATGGTTCGGCATTGCCGTCGACATCACCGCCGCCATCCTCATCGCCGGCATGGTCCTGGCGCTCTCGGACATCGCCTACTACAACAACATCCGCAACGTCGGCGTGCGGCTTGGCCTCACCGTCGGCCTCCCCGCCCTGTGCGTCTACCTGCTCGCCCCGCGCCCGCGGGGCTTCGGCCTCGCGCTCGGAGCGCTCGTGGGGATCGGCCTGCTCCTCCCCGATAACGACGGCCGCCTGATCCACCAGGAGCGGACGTTCTTCGGCGTCTACCGCATCTACCGGGCGGACCAGACCGACGAGGCCGGCCCGCACACGACCCTCGTGCACGGCACCACCGTCCACGGCGCGCAGTTCCTTGATCCGACCAAGGCCTCGATCCCCCTTACCTACTACCACCGATCGGGCCCGATCGGGGAGATCTTTCAGCTCCTAGGCGACACCCCGGTCTTCGACCGCGTCGGCCTGGTCGGCCTCGGCTCGGGGGCGCTCTGCGCGTACGGCCGCCCCGGCCAGACGATGGTCTTCCACGAGATCGACCCCGCCGTGATCCGCCTCGCCAGCGACCCGCGCTACTTCACGTACGTGAAGAACTGCAAAGCAAAGGTTGAGTTCGACATCGGCGACGGCCGCCTGACGCTCGCGGCCGTCCCGGACGGCAGCTACGGGGCCCTCGTCCTCGACGCCTTCAGCTCCGACGCCATCCCCGTCCACCTCATCACCAAGGAGGCGGTCGAGCTCTACCTCCGCAAGATCCGGCCCGACGGCATCATCACCTTCCACATCTCCAACCAGTACCTGGCCCTGTCCCCCATCCTCGGCCGCATCGCCGGCGAACTGGGCCTGCACGCGTATATCTGCTCCGACCAGACCAGCGAGAAACTCGCCCAGGAGCAGCGTTACTTCTCCAGCGACTGGGTCATCCTCACCAGCGACCCCGCGAACCTGGGGCCACTTGCGGGCAAGGCGCGGTGGATCCCCTTCGAGGCCAAGCCCAGCGACCCGCTCTGGACCGACTCGTACTCCGACCTGATCAGCGTCTTTGACTTCCGCTAGCGACCCATGCCCGAACCGCGCTATATCTGTCGCCAGTGCGCCCGCAACGTTGCCCCCGCGCTTCGCGCCGGCGCATCCGAGTGCCCGGGCTGCAGGGCGGCGATCTCCGAGGAACGCTGCCGCGCCCCCGCCCACCCGTCGGTGATGCGGCACTTCGGCCTGGCGCTCGGCGATCTCTGGTCCGTGATCCGGACCGGCAAAGCCCGCACGCCGGCGAACCCCGCCGCACGCCCCCCGGCGCAACACGCCGCCCGCAGCGAGACCTCGGAGGAAGAGCGCGATACGCCGCAGGGAAAAGTGACGCTCCGCCGCACCGTGATCGAGGAGATCGAGATCCGCTCGCGCGACAAGCCCGGGTCCTGAAGCGAGTCACTTCGGCCGCAGAATCCGCAGCAAAGACCGTACATGCCCGGCGCCCGCGCACCCGCACTCGGGGCAGACGCCCCCCGGCACCCCTTCCATCATGTAGCCGCATTCGGGACACCGGCCGTCCCGCCACCACCGGATCGACCGCTCGTAGCCGCTCCGCACCGCCAAGCGCCCCACCCCCAGCACGAGGGCGCCCAGAAACATGAGCTTGACGGCCCAGTGGCCGGCCTCCACCGCGACCGCGTTGAGGTCCCACACCGCCGCGCGCCCGGTCGGGGAGCGGATCGCCGCGAGCAGCAGCCGATCATGCTCGCCGGTGCGCTCCGCCCACGCGAGCAGCACCGCGCGAGTGTCCTCCGGGGTCGGCAACGGGAAGCCCTGGAGCTGAGCACGCGACGCGGAGATGCCCGAACCGAGCTCCCCTGAAATGCGCCCGCGTTGCTCGGTCCGCTTCCACGTAAACCGGATCGCCCAGTGGGCCAGGACGGGACGCTCTGGGCTGTCCGGAGAGATCGTCACGCCGCTCTGCCCCTTCGAGGCAAAGACCGTCCAGGTCCGACCCGTGCTCGACATCCGTGACGGCGGCACCACGAACGCCAGCGCCGCCGCGGCAAGAGCAATCGTGATCGCCGACGAGAGAATCCGCGGGCGCGGCTCAAAGAGCCGGTACAGCAGGCGCCTGCCGAGCGAGGTTGGCCGCGGGGGTACGGACACGCTCGCGTGAGTCTACCGCCCCGCCGCACCAATCCTCGCGCGATTCCGTCCCTCAACAATCCCCTCGACGACCTCGCGCCGGTTGCCGCAGACCTGGTTGTTCTTGAGCGCCGCCCGGTAGATCGCCCGGGTGGGCAGGGTGGTCGATAGCCGGCCGCGGCTCTCCAGCCCCGTCCGCCATCCGCGGCCGATGCCCCCGCCGCGTGGCAGCAGGCGGTTCACGCCCGCCATGAGATCGCTCACCAGCCCGGGAGCGATGCCGTAGAGCAGGGCGCCGGCCTTGGCCTCAAAGCCGACTTTGACCTCCGCTTCGTTCCGCTCCGCGGCCAGGATGATCCGCTCGGCCGCCTGTTCCGCCGGCACCGAGAACGGCGCTGCGGAACCGGCGAGCATGAACCACGCGAACTCCGCGCGGTTGCGGCCCTTGAGGAAGGCATTGACCTGGCTGCCGGTCCTCATCACGAACGGGCAGATGGCGGTAACGCCGATCCCCTCCCTGGCCAGTTCGGTCCGCAGGCACCCGCTGAGCCCTGTGAGCGCGAACTTGGCCGAACAGTAGGGCGTGAGGTGCGGGACCGGCACCTTGCCGCCGATGGAGGAGATGTTCACGATCCTGCCCGAGCGGCGGCGACGCATATGCGGGAGCACCGCCCGCATGGTGTGGAGCGGCGCCCAGAAGTAGAGGTTCATCGCCTCTTCGAAGTCCTCGCGCACCATCTCGTGCACCGGCCCCATGGTGATGATGCCGGCGTTGTTGATGAGCACATCGACCGGCCCGGCGCGGCGGGTCAGTTCATCGACCATCCCGCGCACCTCCTCCTCGCGCGTCACATCGCAGACAAAGGTATACACGGCGGCGCTCCGGGATTCCAGGTCCAGTCGCGCCCGTTCCAAACCGTCGCCGTCGCGGGCGCAGGTGGCAACCCGTGCCCCGCGCTCGAGGAGCTTCCGCGCCAGCACCAGCCCGAGCCCCCGCGAGCCGCCGGTGATGAGCACCAGCTTCCCCGTCCAGTCAAAGCTCCCGCGCGCCATCAGGCGGGAGCCGATCAACAACCCCGCGAGGCCCGCGCCGGCAACGACCATCGCTTTGGACCGATCCATCCGCACCCCCTTACATTCTTTGCCGGGCGGGCGCGGCGGCGTGCCGGTGGTCGCACACCTTTCATGGCCCGGTGAGGGTTTCCGGGGGCCGCATCGGGGTGTACGGCATCCGGAAAAGGCCGCGGATCCTGGTGGTCCGCCGCCCCTCCACCACGCGGTCGATGCGGAGCCCGCTCGGGAGCGGCGCGACCCGGATCACCGCATCGTCGCGGCCGGGGTAGTTGGGGTCGTAGATCCTGATCTCGACGACATCCATCGGCAGCCGTGAGGCCGCGTAGGCGAGCACCTGATGGTTCTCCCACGCCTTGCGCTCGCCGCGCGGGGAGCCGAGCACCAGGCCGAGCATGACGGGCTCGCCGCGCCCGAGCGCCGCCAGGATGGTCGGCATCTCGCGTTCTGTCCTGGCGTGCGTCCCGTCCTCACCCTCTTCCGGGAGTTCCATCCATTCGATGAACCGCGCGGCCCCCGCGCCCATCGGCGCCAGCGTGGTCGCCTGCCGCCGGTAGAGGTAGTCGTATACGGGCGTGCCGCGCTCCGGCGGCGTGGACCCCTCCGGCACCATCGCCCCTGCCAGGAACAGGTCCGCCGCGGCCGACGACATGCCGCCGCACAGGCCGAAGCGGTTCGGGAGACCCAGCCGCTCCTCGGCCGCGGGGAGCGGGATCGGCAGCGGGGACCCGTGGAAGCTGTTCACGAAGCGGAAGCCATGCAGCGAGGGCCGGAACTCGGCGAAGGAGCACGCCGGGGCGTTGGCGGGCTCTTCCCCGCCGCGGGCTTCTTCGGCGGGTGCTGGTGATGGCCCGAGGCCGGGAGCGGCGGCGTTCTCCGCGGGCCCGGAGGAGCAGCCGGCGATGCACAGGGCGGCAGCGAAAAACGTCAGGCGGGGGAGCATGCGGCCCATCATCCCCCGAAGCGGCCCTTCTCACAAGCCGAGTTTCAACTCGTGCACGCCTTCTCCACCGCTTCGCGGCGGCGGGCGCAGTCCTGGCA
>JAEYVB010000179.1 GCA_023429345.1 Planctomycetota bacterium | reverse complement strand
CTGGCGGAGTGCACGTGCCCCCGCGATGCGGCGGGTGCTGTCACGCTCCCCAAAGACCAGCCCGCCCGTGTCCGCCGGGAGCGACGTGCCGGGAAGGTCGTGACGGTCGTATCCGGCCTGGACCCGTCCGCCAGCGACCTCGCGGCGATGCTGGCGGCTTTCAAGAAAGAGCTGGCAACCGGGGGAACGATCGCGGGAGGCGCGATCGAACTCCAGGGGGATCACCGCGACCGGATCGTCGAAGCCTTGCGGCGGATGGGGTATCCAGCCAAGCCGGCCGGCGGCTGAACCGGGCTCAGCGCTTCCGCTTCTTGAAGCGGTCCTTCACGCTCGCGGATTTGGTCGTGCCCCTCGTCGAGAATCCCGGAAGGCCGGACATGCCCGGCATCAGCCCGCCGAGCCCGCCGGAGCCAAGATCCTTCACCGCCTTCACTTTGCTCGCCGCCGACATCCCCGCCATCTGCTTGGTCAGGCGGTTCAGAGTCGTGAACTGCTTGACGAGCTGCGAAACATCGTCCACCCGAGTGCCGCTCCCCGAGGCGATGCGTTTGCGACGGGGGTTATCGATCAGGTCCGGGTTGGCGCGCTCCTTCTTGTTCATCGAGTTGATGATCGCCTCGACATGGTCGAGCCGGTCGTCGTCGATGTGCGCATCCTTGAGCATCCCGCCCACGCCCGGTAGCAGGCCCATCAGCTGCTTCAGCGGGCCCATCCTCCGCAGCGTCTTAAGCTGCTTGAGGAAGTCGTCCATCGTCATCTCGCCCTTGGCGAGCTTCTCCTGCATCCGCTCGGCATCCTCTTCGGACACCTCCGCCTGGGCCTTCTCAACGAGCGAGACGACGTCGCCCATCCCCAGGATCCGGCCCGCCATGCGCTCCGGATGGAACTCCTCGATGGCGTCGAGCTTCTCCCCTACGCCGATGAACTTGATCGGCGCCCCCGTGATGTGCTTGACCGAGAGCGCTGCGCCGCCGCGGGTGTCGGAGTCGAACTTCGTCAGGATGATGCCGTCGACGTTCAGCCGCTGGTGAAAGGCCCGGGCGCTATTCACGGCGTCCTGGCCCGTCATGGCATCCACCACCAGGAAAATCTGGTGCGGGTTGAGAGCCCGCTGCACCGCCGCGAGCTCGCCCATCAGGTCGTCATTGACGTGCAGCCGGCCGGCGGTATCCAGGATCAGGGTGTCGATACCCCCCTTCTGGGCCGCGGCGTAGGCGCGCTGGCACACGCCGACCGCGACACCGACGGCCTTCCCGTAGGCAGCGACCTTGTCCGGCTCGGCATAAATCTCTACCTTGGATCCCCCCGGGAGTTCCGACTGCACCTGGCGGGCGATCGTCTGCAGCTGCTCCACGGCGGCGGGACGCTGCAGGTCGGCCGCGGCCAGCATGACCGACCGGCCGCGTTTCTTCAGATACGCGGCTAGCTTGCCGCAGGTGGTGGTCTTCCCCGACCCCTGCAGTCCGCACATCATGACGACGGTGGGCCCCGGCGAGACCCGCATGACCCCCGGTTCGGGGGCCACGACCTTCGGACGCCCGAGTTCGTCGCGGTCGTCGAGGACCTGTCCGCCCAGAAGCTCGATGAGCCGCTTGTGGACAATCCCGATCAGTTCCTCGCCGGGCTTGAGACTCTTGGTCACCTCCTGCCCGACCGAATCCTTCAAGACCTCTTCGGTGAAGGCGTTGACGACATCCAGGTGGACATCGGCCTCGAGCAGAGCGGTGCGGACATCGTCGACCGCTTCCCGGACGTTGGACTCGGAAATCTGCCCCTTGCCCGAGAGCTTTCGGTAGGCGGAGGAAAAAGCGTCGGAAAGGCGTTCGAACATGGCGGTTCCAGGGGCGGTGGGGAATGAGTTTAGGGGTAGCTATCGGTGGTCGGCAGGACCGTCCGTTTTGGCCAGGCGCGAATTATCGAGGGCTTGAAATGGAACTCGGGGGGTTAGTGCGCGTTAGACTTGGGCATGATGACAACCTCCTGCGCAAGGGCCGCCAGCATCCTGTTTCTCCCCGCGATCCTGCTGGGCTGTCGAGCGGGATACGACGTCGATGTCCGCAACCTGACGGACCAGCCGATCACGGCCAGGCTCACGGCGGGGCACACGGACGGAGCGCCGCTGGTCCTCCAGGAGAAGTACGTGGGTATCGGCGACCGGACAAACCTCTTCATCCAGCGGGATACCAACTCGCCGGTGTCTCTCAGCGTCGACTTCCAGGGCAACGTGGGATACCCCGCTATTGCGGACCTGTCCAAGGGCGCGACCATCGTCAACGTCCGCCGGTCGGACGAGGGCGGCAGGGGTCGCATTCAACTCGAAATCGTCCCGCGGCCGTAATCTCGGCGGGCTGATCAGGGCTGATCCAGCCGCTGCCAGACCTGCAGGAAGGTGGCGACCAGGGGGTCTTCGCCGTCCTTGGGGAGGAGGTCAGCGACGAGCCGATCGCGGTCGCTGAACCAAGTCACAGCGAAATTTGCGCGGAACAGATTGGCGCCGATCTCGTGGTTGTACTCGCTCTCGGACCGCAGGCAGTCCGAGATCAGGGCTGCGCCCGGATCGATGCCGGAGAGCAGCGTGGTGAACCCCTGGCCGCCGATGGCCGGGCCGGCACCGCGGTACTGGTAGTTCGCCAGAATCAGCCCCTTCTCGTCGGACCAGGACTCTGCAAAGGCGGCGTACGGGTTGTTCCCGTGGTGCGACGGGCAATAGAAAAGCTTCGGTGCGGGCAGGTAGTCGTCGCGGTAGAGGTGGCCGAGCCCGTCCCAGTGTCCCGACCGCCGAGATCCAGCGTCGGTGCCGTAGCGGAGCGTGTTGGTCTCCCACGGCAGGTTCTCGGGCATGGTCACGTTCAGGCTGTTGGGGATGATGTCCTTGTGGTCTTCGGCGAACATGCCGATGCCGAGGCCCATCTGGCGGACGTTGGACCGGCAGACCACCTGGTGAGCGGTTTCCCGGACAGTGGAGAGTGCAGGAGTGAGGAGCGACACCAGGACGGTGATGATCGCCATTGTGACGGTGACGTCGATGATGGAGAAACCGCGCAGACAGCGCCGCTTTGGCTGCACGACCGGCAGAATGGTTTTCTTCACCACGAGTGGCTGCACACCGGCCTCCGCACTGGGTCCGGTCAAGTTCTGGTAAGAGGATACCGGGTGTTGGGCGTTCCAACAAGATCTGAGCGCAAAATTCAGCGGAAGCGTGGAACCGGACATATTCCTACCGAATTGTGGGGTTAAAGCCTCTCGTAAGGCGAAGAACCCGGCTCTATCCGCGGGCGTTTTCCCAATCCGTGGGCATCCCGTTCGGGTTCGGCCGCGTATAGGGTGGAGCCCCGGCAGTTGTACTGTGTTCGTCCCGGAACGGCCGTTGCGAAATCTCGTGGTTTATCTATGCGTCGATCGACTGAAAAGGACGATGCCGATCTGGCTCTGATGCAGCGCGTGGCTGCGAACGAGGAGGCCGCGGTCGCCGAGCTGTACGACCGGTTCGGTTCGCTGGTTTACCGGATGGCGTACCAGGCGATGCCGACCCGGGCCGATGCCGAGGATGCGGTCCAGGAGGTCTTTGTCCGCCTCTGGAAGACCGCGAAGCGGTACGACCCCAAACGTGCGGCTCTGGTGACCTGGGTGATGTTGATATCCCGTCGACACCTTGTGGACAAACTGCGGCGGACCCAGGCCCGTGTGAAAGCCAGTTCGCTCGAGGCGGGCCAGGAGAGCCCGAAGTTCGCGCCGGACGTGATCCGGATGGAGCAGGACGAGCGGTACGCCGCCCTGCTGACCAAGGTGGCGACGCTGCCGGAGCTCCAGCGCACCGTCGTCATGCGGGCGTATCTCGGGGGGCAGACTTTGAGGCAAATCGGGGAGGAGCTCGACACCCCGATCGGCACGATTAAATCGGCACTAAGCCGGGCTCTCGTTCGTTTACGGGAGAGAACGGGTGAGGAAGGGTCTGTATGACGGTCCAGCAACTAGTTGAACTTTCCATCCTGGACGCGATGGCGCTGCTCGACGACGACGAGCGGCAGCAGTTTGAAACGGCCTTCCGCAAGGCTGCGCCGAGCGTTCAGGCCCACGTACGCCGGGAGCAGACGCGGCTTTCCCGCATCGAGTCACTGCTCCCGGATGTGGATCCGCCGGCGGGTCTCCGGGCGATGGTGCTCGAGGCTGTCCGGGCTCACATGGCCTCCGAGGTTGCCGACGACGGGCTTACGGACCTGGTCATCCCCATGACCCAGAGCCGGCGGGTCAATCCGCTCTGGCGGGCCGGGGCGCTCGGCCTGGCCGCGGCCACGATCATGCTCGGCATCACCACCTTCATGGTCCAGAACCAGTTCTCGTCCCTGTCGCGGCAGTTGCAGCAGGAGAGCCTGGTGGATGCGATGTCCCGCGAGTTCGGGGCGTCGTTCGTTCGCGACATCATCTTCGACCGCGACACCGAGCGGGTGATCCTGACGTCCGATCAGGCCGGCTTCAAGGGACAGGCCTCGCTCTTCATCAATCCCGAATGGAACAAGGCCCGGTTCTTCTGCCGCTCAATGCCGTCGCCGCAGGGCAAGAACCTCAAGCTCGCCATCGTCGACGAGTCGGGCACGGTGCTGCAGGTGCTCGAGGAGTTCACTTCCAACGGTGAACTCAAGCCGATCGAGGTTGACCTCGCCCCGGGTATGCGCGGGCATGTAGCGGTCGTGGTCGCCGGGAATGTTGCGGGGCAGAACGACGTCGT
>JAEYVB010000165.1 GCA_023429345.1 Planctomycetota bacterium | reverse complement strand
CGCCTGGGCCGCGCCACCACCGGCAGTCTGGCCCCGACGGCCCCGAGCACCGACCCGGAGCAGACCCCGCTCACCCAGGGCATCCCGGCCTTCCGCGGCTGGTCCCCCATCGGGTTCAACCAGAACTCGCTGTCCCTGACCACCGGTATTGCCCCGCAGACCGACTGGTCCCAGTCCATCCTCGGCGCTGCCCCGGCGCTCGGCATCGCAGGCCAGTTCCTCGACGATATCCAGGTCGACTTCCTCATCGCGGCGACGCAGGCCGACCGCCGATCGATCCAGCTCACCGCCCCACGTTTGACCTTCACCAACGGCCAGGCGGCCAGCATCTACGTTGCCACGCAGACGGCCTTCATCTCCGACCTCGAGCCCGTCGTCGGCGACTCGGCCGTTGGCTTCGATCCCACCGTCACCACCGTGACCGAGGGTGTCACGATGGTGGTCGAGGGCACCGTCACCGCCGATCGCCGCTACGTCACGATGAACGTCGACGCCGGCGTCTCCCGCGTCGACGGCTTCGCCCAGCAGGCTGTCACGGCGGTTGCCGGCGGGCAGCTGGTCAACTCCGAGGATGCCCAGTCCTTCATCCAGCTCCCGCAGGTCACCGTGACCCGGGTCCGCACCACGGTCACCGTCCCCGATCAGGGCACGCTGCTCATGGGTGGCCAGCGGCTCGTCACCGAGTTCGAGGTTGAGTCCGGCGTGCCGGTCCTCTCCAAGATCCCGATCCTGAACCGCTTCTTCACCAACCGCCTGGAGAGCAAGGAAGAGCAGACCCTGCTCATCCTCGTGAAGCCCACGATCCTCATCCAGAACGAGGAGGAAGAACGCCACTTCCCCGGCCTGCTGGACTCGATCCGCACCGGCCTGGGCAGCTGATCGACGAGATTCGACTAAACCCGCGCCGCCCCTTCTCCTGGAGGGGCGGCGTTCTTTTTACCCCGGGCTCCTCACCGTCCGGGAGCGCGGCCGCGGGTGCGGCTGCCGCCCCGAGACCGACCGCGGGCCCCCGAGTTCCGGTCCCTTCCGGTGCGGGTCCGCCCCCCCACTCCCTTCGACCCCACGCGGCCGCGGGATGGCCCCTTCACCAGCCCCGCTCCACGCTTCTGGCCGCTGCGTCGGTCGCCGGTCTGCTGCGGCTGCGGCCGCTGCGCGCCCCGGTTGCTGGCCGCGCGCCGTGTGCTGACGCCCGCGCTCAGGCGGCGAAGGTCTTTGGCGTTCTCAACCCGATCCGGGCGGCCGCGACCCTTGGGTATGTACTCGCCTCGCGCGTCAAGGTTCGCGGCGTCGGCATGCACACCCCCGCGCGTGCCCGGGTGCGGCCCGCGCGCCCGGCCGCGGTCCTGTCTCGACCCGCCCTGGCCGGTCGCTGTCTCCGCAACCGACCTCCGGACGCCCCGCGGCCGGGCCTGATCGGTGATCTCTTTTGTCCGGCGCTTGGATGTGCCCCGGTCCTTTACAGCATTCGCAATGTGTCGCGGCGCCTTGGTGCGCGGCATGGTGCCCCCCTTCTTGCTGCGCGATGCTACGGCCCCGCCCCCGAGCGGTCATCCGCGGATCGCCCCGCTCACCGAGCCTGAACCGTCCTTCAGATCAAGGGAGCGGCCGGACCTTGATGTTCCGGAACCAGACGTCGTCCCCGTGGTCCTGGAGGGCGATATGCCCCCGGGCTTTGCGGCCGAAATCGGGCCAATCCTTGAACTTGCTCCCCTTGACGAGTTCATCCCACTCGGGGCTGTTCAGCCGGTACTCGAGAACCTTCCACCCGTTGGCCCAGTGCTCCACCCGGTCGCCGTCGACGAGAATCCGCACGCTGTTCCACTCGCCGGCGGGGCGGATGACGTCGTGCTGCGCCGGGATCATCGCGTACAGGGCCGCGGCGCTCGTCGAAGTGTTCTTCCCGTCGTTGTGCCCGGCATTGTCGAGGATCTGCATCTCCGGGCCGGTCGTGTAGGTGGCGGCGCCATCCTCGGTGGAGCGGTACATGATCCCGCTGTTCCCGCCCGGCGCCACCTTCCAGTCGCAGGCGAACTCGAAGCTGCCGTACTGGTCCCGGGTGATCAGGTCGCCGCCGCCCTTGCCGGCCTCGTGGCGGAGCGTCCCATCCTCGACGACCCAGCCCTGCTCGGGCATGCCCTCGCGTTTGAAGCCCCGGAAGTGTTCGGTGGTGGCCCCGTCGAACAGAAGCCGCCACCCCGCGGCGCGTTCGGCCTCGCTAAGCATGTTGTGCGGACGCGCATCCCGGAACTCGGCGCCCAGACTGACATCTCCCGTCGCGGCCCACTCCGCGCCCCGCGCGAGGAGCAGCCGGAACTGAGGGTCCGAAACGGACCGCTTCTGCTCGTTCTGTTCCTCCCAGACATGGCCCAGCGGCGTGTGGAAAATCCGGCCCTTGCCGTACTCCAGAACGATCGCGATCGGCTGATCGGATCCCACTCCCCCCGACTCGGGGTCCGAGAACGCCGTCGCAAGCACCTGGAAACGCGATCCCTGCGGGTTCTTGAGGTCGTGGTACAGCTCGTCCGGGTGCGCCGCCATGTCCGTCAGTTCGCGCGTGATCGGGTGGCTCGTGTCCTTGTACTCAACATCGAAGCTGTGGAAGCGTCCGTGGCCGGTCCCCTCTCTCCAGAGAAGCCCGACCATCTCCTCGTACTCCTTCCACCCGGGGAAGGCGTTATTGGACGCGTGGATCACCACGAGCCCCGTGCCGCCCTCGACTGCCTTGACGAAGTTCGCCTGAGCCTGCTCCCCCCAGGGCTTGCCGTTGTAATCGAGAACCAGGAGCTGGTACCTGGCCAGCCCCGCGGCATCCTGGAGCGCCGACGCGGCGTCGTCCGCCACATCCACATCGAAGAGACCGGTTGCCTCCAGGGTGTCCTCGTGGAGTCGGCTGGTGTACCGCCAGTGATGGTTGTTCTCCCCCGTCAGCA
The DNA here is from genome assembly GCA_023429345.1 of Planctomycetota bacterium. Classification (GTDB taxonomy): domain Bacteria; phylum Planctomycetota; class Phycisphaerae; order Phycisphaerales; family UBA1924; genus JAEYVB01. The sequence continues at coordinate 1,276 of JAEYVB010000165.1, read as the reverse complement.
GCAGCGCCCTGATCAAGGGTTCGCCGGTCTGGGCGTAGGCCCCGGCGGCGGCCGCGGCGACGGAAAGGGCGATAACAGCAAATCCAGCCATCCGAAACTCCTCAGTAGAAGCCCCGACTCTCCCCACGAAGGTCTGATAACGCGCCGCGGCGGTATTGATGACATCAGACTCCGTATTCACTCGCCACTGCCCGGACGTCCGTGGAGCCGGCGGTGCTCGCCTGCCCACTCGGGGCGCCCCACGACGATCGGGGTGGCTCTATGGGGATCGTAACGCGATTGACCAACCCTTGCCGGGCACGCGCAGGGTCGTCCGACGGGTCTTCCCGCGCCGGAAAATGAGCGGATCTTAAAGAATTCAGCCCGTTCTATTGGCCCTTTTCGGGGCATGTGGCACATTTGCATTGAGATTCAGTTGCCGGAGGGCGAACAGATGAAGACGGGTAAAAGCCGCACCCTGAGGGTGTGCGCCGTGGCTTCGGTCGCTGCGTTCAGCGCGGCCGCACAAGCGGGAGGAGGACCGGGACAGTGGCAGCGTTCGGCCGATTGGCTGCCGGGCGTGCCCGGCGCCGTTTCCGGCGCACCCGGCCCGGGCGGACCGGCCATCTGGACCTACGAGTTCACGAGCAGTGGCGGCTCGCTGTTGGACCCGGCACCCTGGTACAGCACGCCGGCCTCCCCGCTCCGCTGGGACGAGAACTGGTGGGAGACGGGTCAGGGCGTCTGGTCGGCAGGCGATAACGTCAGCCCGCCGGTTGACCAGAACCGCGCCGCTCACAATGTGGCCGGCTCGGACATCTTCAACGTACCCGTGATCCGCTTCACGAATCCGACCGGCACGGCCTCGCTCTTCGATATCACCGGCATCCTCAAGGTCGTCTGGGATGGCGTCGGCGGCGTCGGGCGCCCGAACACCGTGGATGTCGTCGTCGGGAAGCAGAACGCGGCGCACTCCAGCACCACCCTGCTCTATTCCACGACGGTCAACAAGCCCAACAACTTCGCCTCGGTCGGCGACTTTGTGGATCTGCCCGTGCTCCTGAGCGATGTGCTGCTCTCCCAGGGGGAAAGCATCATCATCAGCCACCGCGGCCGCTCCGCCGTGGAACCCGGCGGCTGGATCCATCTCCACGACCAGATGAACATCACCCTGATCCCGACGCCCGGCTCCCTCGTGGCGATGGGCCTCGGCGGGGTGCTCGCCACGCGGCGGCGCCGCCGCTGAGCTTTTAGCTCCTCGACTCCTCGCGGCCGCCGGGCCGCACCAACCCTGTTC
>JAEYVB010000145.1 GCA_023429345.1 Planctomycetota bacterium | reverse complement strand
GGCCCTGGGCTCTGCCGATGAAATCACGCGCCCCGGCCTTCACGGCCGCGAGTGTACCAAAACGCCACCGATTCGGGCTTCGGGTTGGCGACCGATCGGTTACCGGAGGTCCTCCGAACTTGCCCAGGTTGCCAAATACGACAAATTACTTGCCTTTTTATTTGCCAATTGAAAAAGGCCTTGCGACGACCCGCAACCTGTGGTACACGTGCAATAGCTCCCTGCGTGGGGGGCTATGTGTGTGGCTTCAAGTGGAGAGACAAGATGAAGAGTGCAGCGGTTCTCGCCGGCATCGCCGGCCTGGCGTTTACGGGCGCGGCTTCCGCCCAGTTCTCGGGGCCCTACGACCCGGCGAACTGGACTCTGACCACCACCGGCGACGGTTCGGTCGATACGAGCTTGGCCCCGGCCTCGATTACGGTTATCGGCAACAACAACAGCATCGGCGGCGATACCGACTACACCATCCCCTCCGGCGGCGCGGGCAACTTCGCTTTCGACTGGTCGTACACCTCGCCCGATAGCGGCACGTACGACTCTGCGTACTACCTCGTCAACGGCGTCGCGACCTTCCTCGCCGCCAACAACTCCCAGGGCTTCGGGTCCATCTCCGTTCCGGTCAGCTCCGGCGACATCATCGGGTTCCGCGTGAACTCGGCCGACGGCGGCTTCGGGGCGGGCAGCCTGACCATCTCCAACTTCTCGGCCCCCATCCCCTCCCCCGGCAGCTTGGCGCTGCTCGGGATGGGCGGGATCCTCGCGGCACGCCGACGCCGCTCCTGATCGCACGGCACTTCGGTTTGAACTACACGCGGGCCCCGGCAACCCCGGGGCCCGCTTCTTTTTTACGCACTGCATCCCCAACGAAAGAGCCCCGGCCGGGCCGGGGCTAGAAGTCGTTTGACAAGCTGGTCGTTTCTGATCAGCCTTGGGCCATCTTCGCGGCCTTGGCCTTCGCCTCGTCGAGGTTGCCGACGTACATGAAGGCGCTCTCGGGCAGGTCGTCGCCCTCGCCGTTGGCCAGGCGCTCGAAGCTGTCGATCGTCTGCTCGAGGGGGGTGTACACGCCGCTGAAGCCGGTGAACACCTCGGCCACGAAGAACGGCTGCGAAAGGAACCGCTCGATCTTGCGGGCCCGGGCGACGGTCTGCTTGTCCTCTTCGGAAAGCTCGTCGACGCCGAGGATGGCGATGATGTCCTGGAGGTCCTTGTACCGCTGGAGGATCCGCTGCACCCGGGTGGCGACGCGGTAGTGCCGCTCACCGATGATGCCGGGGTCCAGGATCCGCGAGGTCGAGGCCAGCGGATCGACGGCCGGGAAGATGCCCTTCTCGGCGATGCCGCGGGCGAGCACGACGAAGGCGTCGAGGTGGCCGAAGGCCGTCGCCGGAGCGGGGTCCGTCAGGTCGTCGGCGGGCACATAGATGGCCTGCACCGAGGTGATGGCGCCCTTGTCGGTCGAGGTAATCCGCTCCTGAAGCTCGCCCATCTCCGTGCTCAGGGTGGGCTGGTAACCCACCGCGCTGGGCATACGCCCGAGGAGGGCCGACACCTCGGACCCCGCCTGGGTGAAGCGGAAGATGTTGTCCACGAAGATCATCGTCTCCTTGCCGGAGTGGTCGCGGAACTCCTCGGCCATGGTCAGGCCGGAGAGGGCGACGCGGAGACGGGCGCCCGGGGGCTCGTTCATCTGGCCGAACACCATGGCCACCTTGTCGATGACGTGAGCCTTATTGCCGTTCTCGTCGGTGTACTCCGCCTCCTTCATTTCCCGCCAGAGGTCGTTGCCCTCGCGGGTGCGCTCGCCGACGCCGCAGAACACGCTGTAGCCGCCGAACTCGCGGGCCACTCGAGCGATCATCTCCTGGATGATGACCGTCTTGCCGACGCCGGCACCGCCGAAGAGGCCGATCTTGCCGCCGCGGACAAAGGGGCAGAGCAGGTCAATGACCTTGATGCCCGTCACCAGGATCTCGGTGTTGGGGTTGAGCGCCATGAACTCGGGCGGCGCCTTGTGGATCGGGCGGCGGTCGACGCCCTCGGGCGCGGGGAGCTTGTCGATCGGGTCCCCCAGCAGGTTGAACACACGCCCAAGCACCCGCTCGCCGACCGGGACCATCACCGGGCCGCCGGTATCCAGGGCAGTCATGCCGCGGCGGAGGCCGTCGGTCGAGCCCAAGGCGACGCAGCGGACGCGCCCGCCGCCAAGGTGCTGCTGCACCTCGCCGGTCAGCGCCAGCTTCCCGACGGGGGTGTCCGCCTCGATGCGGACGGCGTTGTAGATCTCCGGGAGCCGGTCCTCGGGAAACTGCACGTCGAAGGTGGAGCCGATGACCTGGTTGATCTCGCCGGTCGAGCCGGTAGCCTGCGTGGCGGTGGGCATAGCGGTGGTTTCCTGCCGTTCCTGTGAATGAGTCCAGGGGTGCCGCGGCCGGGCACGGGGCCCGGATCCGGGGGGGTGATAAGGATAGCGGGCAGCCCCCGCATCGACCACTTTGCCCACGTCCAGAACGGGGCTCCGCCGATCGACGGCAGGGAATCTTTCGGATCAGTGAAGCTTGGGGGCACGGCCGCCCAATGATTGGGACCATGCGTCCCGCGGGCTCCCCGACAACCACCGGTGAAGCGGCCCATTCTGGCCAGGAGGAACCCGGCTCAAAGCCGGCGATCTCCTGTATAGGGGTCCAGAAGAGCTACCGGCTGGGCAATCGCGAGATCCCCGCCCTCCGGGGTGTCGACCTGGAGATCGCCCAGCCGGGGTTCTACGCAATCATGGGGCATTCGGGCAGCGGCAAGTCCACCCTGCTCCATCTTCTGGCCTCCCTCGACCGCCCGGATGCCGGAGAAATCCGGATCGGCGGCGTGCCCATCCATTCCATGGACGAGCGGGCGGCCACCATCTTCCGCCGCCGGCAGCTCGGGATCGTGTTCCAGCAGTTCAACCTGATCCCCACGCTGACCGCCCGGGAGAACGTGGAACTCCCCGGGGTCCTGGCGGGGGACGATCCGAAGGTCCTGAAGAGGCGCAGCGAAGAGCTGCTGGAGCGGCTGGGTGTGGCCGCGCGGGCGGACCACCGCCCCGACGCCCTCTCCGGCGGCGAGCAGCAGCGGGTGGCAATCGCCCGCGCCCTCCTGTTTTCACCCCCGGTGATCCTCGCCGACGAACCCACCGGAAACCTGGATTCGGTCAGCGCGGGGAAGCTCTGGCGGCTCTTGGGAGACCTGGCCGCGGCGAGCGGTACGACCATCGTGATGGTGACGCACGAGCCCGCGGCCGCGGTGCACTGCCGTCGCATTTTCGTCCTGAGCGACGGGCGGGTGACCGGGACCATCGATACGGAGGGACTGGATGTCAGCGGCGTGGCGGCTCGCTATCAACAGCTTGTCCGAGCGGCGTAGCCGGAGCGCTCTGCTGGCGGGTGCGGTGGCGCTCTCGGCGGCCCTGATCGTGTGCGTGGCGTGCGCGATGTCCTCTGTGCACGGGGCGATCCACCAGCAGGTGGCCGCCACTGTGGGCGCGGCGGACCTTGTGGTTCAGCCGGCGGCGAACGGGCGAGTGCTCCCGGAGGCGGTCCTCGAAGATGTGCGTCGCTGGCCCGAAATCGCGGCGGCGGTCGGCCGCCTGCAGGCGCCTCTCGCGCTGAGCGTGCGGCGGCCCCTGCTGGAGGGATCGGAGAGCGGCTTCGTCCGACGAGAGCGGGTCCTGGCCTCGAGCGCCATCGCGAACAGTTCGACGCACCTGGCCCTGCCCGAGGCGACCGCGCGAGGCTCGTCCGGAGGGTCGTACTGGGCGTCTGTTTTGGCGCCGCCGCCGCGACTGCTGGCCGGCCGGTTGGCCCAGAACGAGGGCGAGATCGTGATCGATGCGCTCCTGGCCTACCGCCTTGGGGGGGAATACGCGCTGGAGGCGGACAAGCGGGACGGGTTCATCCCGCTGGCGGTGCCCACGAAGAAAGCGCTGCGCGAGGGGACGCCGGCGGCGGTCCCCGCGGCGATGCTGGACGCCCAGGAAGCCGCGACGGTCAACGCCTCGCAGGGCGTTCGGATCGGCGACGAGGTCGACGTCATACGGCAGTACACGATGGTTGGGCAGAGCTTCACCCTGCCGACGTTCCAGAAGCCCCGCACGCTCCGGGTGGTCGGCATCGCCGCGCAACCCCCGCTCGGCGGGCGTGCCCAGGCCTACATGACCCTGCGCGGCCTGCAGGATGTCGTGAATCAGGACGGTCTCAGCCAGATCGATATCGCCCTGCCGAAGCAAGCAGACCCCGCGGCGGTCGTCGCGGAGCACAAGGGCGATTTGCCGAAGGGGCTTCTGCTCCAGACGACGCAGAAGATCACCTCCGGCCTCGACAAGAACATGGAGTCCAGCCAGCTCGGGATGGTGCTGGCGACGGTGATGGCGTTCCTCTCGGCGGCGTTCATCATCATGACGGGGCTCACAACCAACGTCGCGGAGCGCCAGCGGGAGCTGGCGATCATGCGCTGCATCGGCGCCCAGCGCATTCAGCTGGCCCGCGTGCAGCTCGTTGTGGGGTTGCTGGTCGGGCTCGGCGGAGCCCTGGTCGGAGTGCCGCTTGGGGTGGCGCTCGCGTGGCTGCTGACGATCATTCTTGGCGAGCAACTCCCTACCGGGTTCGTCTTCTCTCCCCTGGGCGTCCTGCTGGGAGCGGCGGGCTCGCTCGTTTCAGGCCTGATCGGCGCTGCGTGGCCGGCGTGGAAGGTGTCCCGAATGTCGCCGCTGGAGGCCCTCGCTTCGCGGGCGGTCCTGCCGCGGCCGCGGGGGGTTGTGATCGTGACCGCGGCCGGGCTCCTGTGTCTGGTCTGCCAGCTCCTGATCGTGGGACTTCCGAGCGACGGGCAGGTGGTGTTCTGGGGCTACGCCACCGCGGGGCTGCCGCTGATGGCGATCGGGTACTTCCTGCTTGGCGTCCCGGTGGTCCTGCTGCTCTCGTGGCTGCTGGGCGGAGTCGTTTCGCTGGTGCTGGGGCTGCCGCGCAAGGTGCTGGCGAGGACGGTGTCGGCGACGCCGTACCGGCACGGCTTCACCGCCGGGGCCCTGATGGCCGGACTGGCGCTGATGGTCGCCATCTGGACCAACGGCGGGGCGATGCTCCGCGACTGGCTTCACAAGATCGATTTCCCGGACGCGTTCGTCTCCGGCCTGAACCTGCCGGAAGAAGCGCAGGCGAAGCTCGACTCGATGACCGATGTGGTCAGGTCCACCGCGGCCATCACGCTGCACCCCGTGGAAACGGACGTCTTCGGGGTCCGGGCGCTCCAGCAGTACAAGACGACGTTCGTGGGGTTCGATCCCGAACCCTTCTTCAAGATGAGCAGGCTCACGTGGGTGCAGGGGGATCCCGAGACGGCGATGCGGCGGCTCGAAGAAGGCGGCGCTGTCATCGTCGCTCGCGAGTTTCTGCACGCCAAAGGCCTGGGCGTCGGTTCGACCTTTACGGCGAAGCAGAACAGCGAGGAACACACCTTCGAGATTGTGGGGGTTGTTTCATCACCCGGGCTCGAGGTCGCGAGCAAGTTCTTCAACGTCGGTGAGGACTACATGGACCAGGCGGTCCACGCGGTGTTCGGGTCGCGCGCCGACATGAAGGAGAAGTTCTTCGGCGGCGGAGAGGCTCCCATCCACCTGATCCAGGTCATGTTCACGGACCGCGTCCGCCCTGAACAGGACGCGAGCGTGCTCGCCGACATCCGACGCGAACTCCTCCCCTACGGGATACTCGACGCCGGCTCGGGACGGCAGATCAAGGATCAGATCAACCTTTTCGCCCGCGGCGGACTCATCGCGGTGACCACGATCGCCTTCGTGGCGATGCTCGTGGCGTGCTTCGGCGTGGCGAACCTGATCGTCGCCGGGATCGAAGCACGGCAGTTCGAGTTTGGCGTGCTGCGGGCGGTCGGGGCGCAGCGGGGGCTGCTGAACCGGCTTGTGATCGGCGAGGCGGTCCTGATCGCGCTCACCGCGTGCGTGCTCGGAACGATGATGGGGGTGCAGGGGTCGTGGGCCGGGCAGCGGCTCTACCGCCTGCTGATGGGCCTGTCCCTGGAGCTCCGCCCGCCGCCGCTGCCGATCCTCGCGGGGTGGTGGATCATCCTGTCGCTCTCGCTCCTGGCGGCCTGGCCGGCGATCTGGCGGCTGAACCGCAAACGGCCCCGCGATCTGCTCGCCTCGATGAGGGGCTGAGTCACTCGCAACCGGCGGCGAACCGCTGCAGGAAACAGGTGAAGTCGGCAACGTTGAGGGCGGGTGCTGCCGTGCTGCCGTCGCAGTTGGCCCAGGCGTTCCCGGCGGCGAACCGTTGAAGATAGCACGTGAAGTCGGCGACGTTCAGCAGGGGCTGGACCGAGGAACCGTCGCAGTTCGGGTAGCAATCGGCGGGGCCGCGCAGGGTCCATGTGTCGTTCAGGGGAGTGGTGCCCTCGGCCCCGCCGAAGAGGACAACCTCCCGAGCGGCGCTGTCGAACGCCATCCGGGCGTATATCCGCGGTGATGGTCCGGTCGCGCATCGCTGCTCCCAGTCCGTGCCGTCCCACTCCCATGTATCCTGCAGGGCCTCCCCCCCACCGCCGGCGCCGCCGAAAACCAGCGCGCGCCCGCGGACGGCATCGAAAGCCATCGCGTGCCCCCTCCGCGGCGAGGGGCCGGCGGTCGAGCGCAGCAACCAGCCGGCCCCGTCCCACTCCCATGTGTCTCCCAGCACGCCCGATGCGTTGTTGCCGCCGAACAGCACAATCCGGCCTCGGGAGGGGTCGTAGGCCATGGCATGGTCATGGCGGGGTGACGGGCCGGCGGTCGCCTTGAGCGACCAGGCAGAACCGTCCCATTCCCACGTGTCGCCGTTATCCGAGCCGCCGCGGCCGCCGAACACCACGAGCACTCCCCGGCCGCTATCAAAGTCGCTCGCGGCGCTGTATCGGGGCGTGGGCCCGGACCCGGTCCGCTGGGCCCACGCGCTGCCATTCCATTCCCACGTATCGCCCATCGCCCCCCCAGCGCCCCCCATCCCGCCGAAGAGAACCGTCCGCGATCGGACGCTGTCGTAGGCGAGGGTGTGGCGCTCGCGCGGCGCGGGGCCGCCGCCGGCAGCTCGGAGCGTCCATGACTCCTGAGACCATTCCCATGTCTGAGCCGAAAGCATCGACCCCGCCCGCCCGCCAAATAGGACCAGCGACTCTCGGGCGGTGTCGAACGCGAGAGCGTGCCCGGACCGTTCCGAGGGGCCCCCCACCGTCGGTCGCTGCCACGAGTACAGGAACCGCAGGCCGGCGATGTCCCCGGCGCTGAGCCCGATCGTCTGGCCGATAGGTTGCGGCGCCGAAATGGTCTGGCAGGCCGATGGGCACAGGCATGTGCCGTACGGCGCGCAGAAGGTGGAGTAATCACAGGCGGCGTAGTGCAGGAGCGAGTCGTAGTCGTAGGGACCCGCCTCCAGCCCCGTGTTCACGATGGCGAAGTTGCTCTGGTAGACCGTCCCGGGTTGTGTGGGCACACCGCCCTGGCAAAGGACCTCCACGACATTACAGGGGTGAACGGTGATGTGGCTGTCCCGATCCGGGCGCTGGTGCTCGTGAAAGAACCCGAGGCAGTGCATCAGCTCATGCACGATGATGTACGAGTAATCCCAGTCGTAGAGGTAGAGCATCTGGGGGCCGCCCTGCCGTCCGACGTAGGCCCCGTTGGCCGCGGCGTACTGGATGTGCAGGTAGTCGACCTCGCCGGTCCGCTCGACGAAGGTGACGGCCGCGGCCTGCTGGATCTGTTCGGCGGCGGCTCGAAACTGCTGGCGCTTGAGGGCGTTGACGTTGGCGTCAAACTCGTAGGGGACGACGCCTCCCGGCCAGGTCGCGGGGGTGTAGACGCTCTCGCCCGTCAGGTCCGGGCCAAGGATCTGGCATGGGCGGGGGGTGCCCGCTCCGAGGGCGGCCGCGACACTATCTTGGCCGCCTGCTTCGGCGGGCAACCCGGACGCGACCGAGCAGGCCGATAGCCACGCCAGCGTCCTTGCTGAGTGCATGTGCCGCTCCTGGCCGCTCGGCCCGCCGTTCCTGCGCACCGCAGCGCATCAACCGCGCTTCGCGGTACGCCAACCCTGAGAAACGCAAGGGCCATGCCGCTCCGCTGGCGAACACGGAAAGGCACGCGGTTCCCCCGAGCCGCCTCCCGCGGCGGCATTCGGGGTGACTTTCTCTATGTACCGGGATTCAGTCCGTTTCATCCGGCTGAACTGAAGGGGGGCTCATGCGGGCCCGGGCCATTCAGCGGAAGGCGTATTGGTTGCGATCCAGTTCCGGCACCGGGGTCGTCGCGGCCCCGGCGCTCTCGGCCAATCCGCGGATGCGGCCGGCGTCGGGCAGATCTTCCGAGCTTTCCTGGAAGGCCAGCAGCAGTCGACGAGCCCCGAACCAGTGCCCGGCGACCTCGTTCTGGGCATGAGCGGAAGACTCGCTCAGGGCCCAGGTAGAGATGAAGAGTTCGGCCCGGGGGCGGAAATGCGAGAGGAGGCCGACGGGCACGATGTTGATGCAGCCGGGCCGCAGGTCGCCATCGATCGCGGAGATCACATGCACACGGGGGGCGCCAAACACCGTCGAGAGGTAAAGCCACTGCAGGCAGCAGAGCAGTGGGGTATCGATAATGGTGTACGTGGGGAGCGGACGACGGCGTGCCTGCGCCAGCAGGATAAAGATCCGCGCGAGATTCCCGTACCCGCCGCCCCATTCCACTACCGTCGGGCTCGAGACGGGGTCGTGGCTGGTGCGATCGCGGTACCGTTCGAGGTGCGAGAGGTGGTGGACCGAGTTGTGAGAAGCGCCAAACCTCGCCCAGGCCAGCGGCGGGCTGCCCGCGGGGGGATCGGCGAGGACCTCCTCGAGCACATCGGCCTGCACCCGGGAGAGCAGGTACTCCGCCTGGGAGGCGAGCCACGGGCCGCGGGCGTCGACGAACATGGTCTTCCGGATGGTTGCGTCGCGGAGGAAGGCGAACCTGGGGCGGGGCAGGAGGGAACTCTCCAGACGCAGGTTGAAGGCGGTCCAGAGAGGGGTGATATAGGGGTCTACATCAAAGCGGGCGAGACGTCGGTAGAGGTCGTCGAAGCCCCGGGCGAGCGAGTGGAAACGCACCCGTTGGGCAGCGCTGGTGCTGCGGAGCCTCCACTGGGCCAGGAACAGGGCCAGCCGCGAGGAGGGTGTATACCGGGCCGCGGCCGCGTGGGTTTCGGGCACTACCATTGCTCCCGGTCGTGAGGCCGGCATGGTACCGTCCCTTTGGCCCCCCATTCTCCGATCTTTCGTTCTGGAGACCCCCGACCATGGCGACCGCCCTCAACGCCCCCACCTCCGAGTTCGAGAAGCTCGACCGCTGCAAGGACCTCGACCATCGTCCGAGGGTGTTGCTGGGAAAGATGGGTCTAGACGGGCACGACCGGGGCGTGAAGGTCATCGCCCGAGCCCTCCGGGATTCGGGGATCCATGTGATCTATTCCGGCCTGTGGCAGACGCCGCGGAGTCTGGCCATCTCCGCCCGTGACGAGGACTGCGACTGCATCGCCGCGAGCATGATGAGCAACAGCCACCTGGTGCTCGGCCCGAAGCTCGTGGATGCGGCCCGTGAAATGGGCCGTCCGGACATGCCCATTTACATGGGAGGGATCCTCCCCCAGGAGGACATTCAAACGCTGCTGAAGGGCGGGATCCGGAAGTGCTTCACCACCGGGGTGGGGCTCCTGGACATCGTGAACGCCGTGCGGGAGAGCACCGTGGCGCGGGAGCCGATCCTGGCCTCGGGCGGTGTCACGGCACAGCTGGCACGGGATATCTCCCTCGTGCATGACGGGAAGGATGTGCGGCCGGGCGCCCGGAGGAAGCGCCCGTCGCGGGTGATCGGCGTCACCGGCTCGCCCGGTGCGGGCAAGAGCACCCTCGTGGCCGCGCTGGCGTCGGAATACACGCGGCGGGCCAAGGAGGAACCATCGCTGGGCCGGTGCGCGGTGGTCGCGTTCGACCCTATGAGCCCGATTACCAGCGGCGCGCTGCTCGGCGATCGGCTGCGGGTCGATTTCAACAACCTCGGGGACAGCGTCTACTACCGCTCACTGGCGATCAGCGGAGAGGACTACCACGGTCTGGAAGCCATCGCCGAACTGATCGGCGGGGCGCACGAGGGTGCGTCGGCGTTCCAGACGCTCTTTGTCGAGACCGTCGGCGCGGGGCAGAACGAGACGCGGATCCGCAACTACGTGGACCGCACGGCGGTCGTCCTCACACCCGGCATGGGGGATGCCGTGCAGATGGACAAGGCGGGGATCCTGGAGATCGCCGACCTCTTCGTCTGCAACAAGGCCGACCATCCCGGCGAGCACGAGCTGGTGCGCGACCTGCGGGATGTCGCCGGTCGGCGGCCGGTGCTCGAGACCGTGGCCACCAAGGGCCAGGGGATCAACGAACTGCTCGACGCCCTCCTGACCTGAGGGCCCATGTGGTCAGGGAGAGATCCCCGGCTGCGTCAAACTCTGGAGCTCGATGCGCGGGACCACTCGCTCGGCATCGCTCGATAGTTCGAAGTAGGTTTCCGGTCCGAAACTGAACATCCCGGCGATGAGGCTGGTCGGGAAGCTCTGCCGCAGGGCGTTGTACTCTCGCACGTTGCCGTTGAAGAACCGGCGGCTGGCGGCGATGCGGTCCTCGGTGAGCGAGAGCTCCCGCTGCAGTGACAGGAACTGCTGGTCGGCCCGCAGCTGGGGGTACGCCTCCGAAAGGATGAACACCCGCTTGAGCTCCCGCATCAGCTCCGACTCGTCCGCGGCCTGCAGTTCGGCGCTGGCATGGATGGCGGCGGCGCGGTTCCGGAGTTCGATGACCCGCTCGAGCGTCGAACGCTCGTGGCTGGCGTACCCCTTGACGGTCTCGACGAGATTGGGGATCAGGTCGTAACGGCGCTTGAGCTCAACGTCAATGCCCGACCAGCTCTCGCGGATGTGCTGACGGAGCCGCACGAACCGGTTGAAGCTGGCGACCAGCCAGACGAGAACCAGCAGCCCAGCGCCGCCGGCGACGAGGACGGCGATGGCGATCGGGTCGTTCATGATGGGGTCATTCCGGCCGCGGCGACGCGGGTTTCAAGCTCGGCGACCAGATGGTCCGGCCATTGGCCGAAGTAGCGGCCCGCGAAGGCGAGGGTGTCACGGAACGCCTGGGGAGCCCAGCGCCCGCTTCCCCTGGTGATGCAGCACCAGGGGCCGGAGAAATCGAGTTCGGGGACATCGGCCGAGAGCAGAAACTCCATCATCCGGGGGTGGATGACGTCGTAGGCGAACTTCTTGTCCTTGCATTTGACGTGGAAGCGGCGGCTGAACTCCTCGGATTCAAAGTCGATGTCGTCGAAGCCCAGAGCGCCGGCGACCTTGTCCAGCACGTTCTCGCGGCGAAGGGCCAGCGTGGGGATGGCCCACGGGATCCGGAGAAGGGTGTAGCTGAACCGATACGTGCTGGTGCGACGGTCCTTGCCGCTGCCGCTGGTCACCTTGTACTCAAAGTCGCCGAGTATGCAGGCGCAGGGACGTCCGAACAGCTCGAGTTCGCCCCGCATGGTGTTCAGTACGGCGCGGCTGTGGCCGCGTTTGAACTCATCGAACAGCCGGTGCGGAGAGTCCGGGGGCTGCCGGCCGGGCTCGAACGCGAGGCCCCGCTCGCCGGCGAGAGCTCGGAGCGCTTCGCACCGCTCCCGGGCGGCCCTGTGGGCCATGATCATGCCGATCACGGCGATCACCGCGACGGCGATGAAGAGGGCTATGCCCAGGGTGTCGTTCACAGGCGCAGAGGGTACCGAATCCCTCGGACCCGCACCAGCCATGGATCAGCCGGCGAGGGGGAAGGGCGTGCCTTACCGGGGGCCGCGGATGCGTGTGCCGCGGGCATCGTCCGCCCCGTGGCTGAGGAAGCCGGCGTAGTTGCGCATCAGCAGGTTGGCTTCAACCCGCTGGATGAAGTCGAGCGCGACCGAGACGACGATGAGGAGCCCCGTGCCGCCCAGGAACTGGGTCACCGAATAGTCGATCTTCAGACTGCTGTGCACGAGCATGGGCAGCGAGGCGATGATGGCCAGGAAGGCGGCCCCGACGTAGGTGATGCGGTTCATCACGGTGTCGAGGTACTCGGCGGTGCGGGGGCCGGGCCGGAGGCCGGGGATGAAGGAGCCGTGGTCGCGGAGCTGCTTGGCCATGTCTTCCGGGCTGAACTGGACGGTGATCCAGAAGTAGGCGAAGAAATAAATCAGGATGATCTCGGAGAGCATGTACGGGAACTGGCCCATCCCGAAGTTCTCGCTCAGCCAAGAGATGCTGGTCGTCCACCAGGTCGACTGGGAGCCCTGCGGAGCGGCGTTGGACATCGCGGCAAAGATCGTCGACGGGAAGATCATCAGCGAGCTGGCGAAGATGATCGGCATGACGCCGCTGTGATTGACGCGGAGGGGCAGGTAGCTCCGCTGCCCGCCGTAGACGCGCCGGCCGCGGGTGTGCTTAGCCTGCTGCACCGGGATGCGACGCTGAGCAACGGTCAGGAGGACCGAGCCGGCGACGACCGCCACGAAACCGCCGATGAGCAGCCCGAGGCCGGGGAGGCCCATCTTGTCCGCGCTGCCGGGCTCGAAGTTCTGGATCACCCAGCTCACCGCGCCCGGCATGCCCGTGAGGATGCCGGCCATGATGATCATGGAGACGCCGTTGCCGATGCCATAACGGTCGATCTGTTCGCCCAGCCACATCAGGAAGACGGTGCCGGCCGTGAGGGTCGCGATGCCCATGGTCCACCAGAGCGGGTTGCTCGCCCATCCGGCGTAGACCATGCTGTTCTGCTTGAGAAACGTCAGGTAACCGATGGCCTGGAAGATGCAGAGAAAGACCGTGGCGTAGCGGGTCCACTCGGTGATCTTCTGGCGTCCGGTCGGCCCCTCCTCCTGCAGCTTCTTGAGCTGCGGAGAGACGGCGGCGATGAGTTGGAAAATAATGGCCGCGGAGATGTAGGGCATGATGCCCAGACCGAAGATGGTCGACCTCTGCAGCGTGCCGCCGGAGAAGAGCGCGACGTAGCCGGCGAGGCGGTTGATGGCGCTGGACTCGCCCGCCTGCTGGAAGAAGCGGACCAGCTCGGTCTGGTCGACGCCGGGGATAGGGATGTAGAACCCGATCCGGTAAACGACGAGCATCCCGAGCGTGAACAGGATCTTGCTGCGCAGCTCCGGGATCTTGAACGTGTTAATCAGGGCCTGGAACATCGCTCTTCCGTCGCGGACGCCGCGGCTCGGAAGACCGAGCGCCGGCGCCGCCGTGTCTCTCCCCGCGGGGAGAGGTCAAGCGGGGCCGTTCAGGCCTTGGCCTTGGAACCGCGCTTGAGCTTCTTGGTCAGGTTCTTGGGAGACTTATCGTCGCTGTTTCGGTCGACGCCGCGGACGCGGTCGCGCCGCGTGCCGACCTCGTTCACCTTGCCGCCGCCCTGCTCGATGAGACGCCGGGCCGGGGCGGAGACACGCTCGGCCGTCACGTTGAACGTGCCGCGGAGGCCCTCCTCGCCGACGTTGCCCAGGATCTTGAGCGGGCGGGAGTTATCGCGGACCAGGCCGGCCGCGATCAGGCTGTCGATCGTGACATCGCCGCCCTTGGCGAAGTTGGCATGGCGGGCGATATCGCCGATATTCACGATCCAGAACTCGGTCTTGAACTTGGCGTTCGTGAAGCCGAACTTCGGGATGCGGCGGAAGAACGGCATCTGGCCGCCCTCGAACTGGAAGCGGGTGGAGGTGCCCGAGCGCGAGCCGGCGCCCTTGGCGCCGCGGCCGGATGTCTTGCCCCGGGCGCCGTACTTGCCACGCCCGACGCGCTTCCGGGCCTTGTACTTGCCCGCCTCGGCCGTGATTTCGTGGATCATCATGAGAGAGAGTCCTGGTGCTGGTGCTTACTTCTGAAGAGGCTCGGCCAATCGTCTGCGTGATCAGGCGGGGCTGCCGGCGATGCCTTCGGGGCCGGTGGGCTCGGCGGGAGGGGTCTGCTGCGTGGCATTGGTCACGCCCTGACCACCCTGGCCGCCCTGCGGGCCCCGGCCGCCACCACCACCGCCACCGCCGCGTCCTCCACGGCCGCCGCCGGGGCCGCCGCG
>JAEYVB010000113.1 GCA_023429345.1 Planctomycetota bacterium | reverse complement strand
ACCGTCAGCGCCGGCTCCTCGTGCTGCAGCAGGTGCTTCAGCAGGCGCTTCTTGTCCCAGGGCTGGACGGGGAGGTAGTACTGCTTGACCAAACTGACCGTCAGCGACCCCGCGGCCGCGACCAGCTTCTCGGGGTCGTGCATGTAGCTGCGGGCGAGCTTCTCGATCTCCGGGCTGAGGGTCGCGGACACGAAGATCGTCTGCCGCGTCCTGGGGCACATGCCCAGGATCTTGCGGATGTCCTCGCGGAACCCGATGTCGAGCATGCGGTCGACCTCGTCGAGGACGGCGAAGCGCACGTTGTTGAAGTGCAGCAGCCGCCGCTCGACCATGTCCATCAGTCGGCCGGGCGTGCCGACGATGATCTCGGGGCCGTGCTTGAGCGCCTGGACCTGCGACGCGATGCGCTGCCCGCCGTAGATGGGCGTGACCCGGATCGGCGTGAACTGCCCCAGCTCCTTCAGGTCGGCCGCGATCTGGATGGCCAGCTCGCGCGTGGGGGCGAGGATCAGCGATTGGAAGGGCAGGTTCCGTTCCGCGAGGTGGTAGAGCGGGAGGCCGAAGGCGGCCGTCTTGCCCGTCCCGGTCTTGGCCTGGCCGATGACGTCGCGCCGCGACAGGATGGCGGGGATCAGCGTCGCCTGGATCGCCGTCGGCCGCTTGAAGCCGGCGGTGTGCACGCCCTTGAGGACGCTGTTCCGCAGGCCCAGGTCCTCGAAGGTCTTGTCCGCGCTGAAGATCTCGTGCAGGGCCGCCTGGTCCGCGCCGGGCGCCGAGGGCGGCTCGGGGATCGGCTCATCGGCGACGGTGCGGCGTGGCCCGGGGTCGGGTTCGGACGCCGCTCGTTCGTGCTGCTGGTCGCCGTGCTGCGGGCTGGTCGGGACGTCGGGAAGGGTCTCTGGGTTCATCGTGCTCTCAGGTGGCGGCCGGAGCGGCGCGTTCTGAGGGATGACAGACGCGGTGGGCCGCCTTGCAAAGAACCTTGCAAAGAGGCCCATGGCGTGCACCATCCCCTCAAGACGCGCCGAGCAGACGCGGGTTCGGGACTCGCGCCGTCACGGGGACAGCGCCGATCAATCTTAGGCTCCGCCGAGGTCCTTTGCAGCGCCCTCGCCCGCCCTTGCCGCCCCGCCCCCCCGGTCCGCCGGCGGACCGGATGTCAGCTCGACAAGCGCGATGTGCTTCATCAGCGTGGCCGCGGCGGTTGAGGCGGCGGCCAGCCACCCGGGCCGGCCGTCGCGCCACGCCTGCTTCAGCAGGAGTTGCTTGAGGAGCGCGCCCGGCGGGGAAGTCACGAGGCGGAGCAGGCTCCCCCGCTCCCCGGCGGCGGCGAGGCTCGCGGCCATCGTGCGCGCGTGCACCGCCTGCTTCGCCATGAACGCGGCGAAGGTGGCGATGGAGTCGTGGCGGAGGTCCCCGGCCAGGAGCGGCGGGCGGGGGTGGGGGAGTGGGGGGGCCGAGCCCCTCTCCCCCCGACCCCCCGCCGGGAGCAGCTCGAGATGGTCGTGCGGGTCGAGCCCGGTCCACCGGGCCCGCCCCCGCCGGACCAGCCGCAGCCGGCGCTCCGGCTGCCAGGCGTGGTCGAGGGGCGCGCCGCGGTAGAAGACCTTCCGGTTGACGAGGTACCCGTCGCACGGCGCATCCCCCGACGCCAGGACGCCCTCGATCGCCGCGCGGAGGGGCGGGAGCAGGGATTCGTCGCTGTCGAGGGCCAACACCCAGGCCTGGGTGCAGGCGTCCAGGGCCATCTGCTTGGTGGCGATGTGCCCCTTCCATTCCGAGCGGATCACCCGCGCCCCCTCGCCCTCGAGCATCGCGATGGTGCCGTCGGTCGAGCCGCTGTCCACGGCGACGATCTCCGCGGCCAGGCCCCGGACCGACTCCAGCGTCCGCCCGATGGTGGGGGCGTTGTCCTTGCAGACGATGGCGATGGAGAGGGGGAGGGGGGGCACGGGGGCATTATCGGCCGGCGCGGCCGCCGGGTATGGGATGTTGGAGGCCGAGAACCCCGCGAGGAACGCGGAGAACCCCGCGAGGAACGCGGAGAACCCCGCGGGGAACGCGGAGAACCCCGCGGGGAACGCGGAGAACCCCGCGGGGAACGCCGAGAACCCGCCGGGGAACGCCGAGAACCCGCCGGGGAACGCGGAGAACCCCCTGGGGAACGCGGAGAACCCCGGGGGGAACGCGGAGAACCCGCCGGGGAACGCGGAGAACCCCCTGGGGAACGCGGAGAACCCCTTGGGAAACGCGGAGAACCCCCTGGGGAACGCGGAGAAACCCGCGTGCGTGGCCGAGAAACCCGCGACCCGGGCGGGGAAACCCGGTTCCGTCTGATATGCTGCCCGCCCCTTCCCCATCCCCCCGCCCCCGCCCCCCACCCCCCCTTTGCTCCCATGGCCGACCCCCGCGACACCCCCGCGATGCGTCAGTTCGCCCGCTTCAAGGCGCGGCACCCCGACTGCATCCTCCTCTTCCGCATCGGCGACTTCTACGAGACCTTCGACGAGGATGCCGTCACCTGCCACAAGGCCCTGGGCCTGACCCTGACCCAGCGGACCGCCGGGCTCCCCATGGC
>JAEYVB010000067.1 GCA_023429345.1 Planctomycetota bacterium | reverse complement strand
AGCACCCCGCCCCCCGGCGTGATCCTCCCGGCAATCGGATCGACGGCCGTCCCCAGCACGTACTCCACCAGCCCCTCGGGCGTGTAGTAGGCCCCGGTTCGCTTCCGTGCGTGCCCCCGCCGACCATCGCCCTCGAGAAGTGCCTCAAGCGCTGCGCCGAGGACCGCCGCGGGCTGCCGCAGCTCCGCCGCGTCAAGCCCCGCCACGGCCCGATCCAGACCGCCTCTGGGCGCTTCGTCCCCCCAGGCCTCCGGCATCGAGAGCCCCGCCGCCCGTGCCCAGCAGGCGCACGCCCGCCGGAACGCCTGCTCCTCGCCTACGCGCGCCGCCTCGTCGCGCAGCGCTGTCAGCAACGGACTCTCCGGGATGCGGGCCATCCGCCCCTACATCGGTTTTCCGCCCGCTACTTCTCGATCACGATCTTGACATCCCCCTCGCGGTGCGACACCAGCACGCCCACATCCTCCCTCTCCCGCCGGAAGACAAGGCCGATCATCGATTGCCCCACGCGCAACCGGCTGATGCTGAGCTGATCAACGTGGTCCGGCAGCCGCGGCCGGTTGCAGCGGACCACCCCGTTGACGCCGTCCACCGTCAGGCCGAGACAAGCCTTGAGCATCATGAACACCGCCGCCGCGGCCCACGCCTGCGGGCTGCACGCCACCGGGTACATGGTCGGGCCCATCCCCGGCCGCCGCCGGAAACCGCAGAAAAGCTCCGGCAGGCGGTGCAGGTCCATGTACTCCGAGACATCCAGCCACGCCGAGAACAGCTCGAGCACCTGCTCGTGCAGGCCGTACCGCGCCATCCCCGCCATCGCGATCGCATTGTCGTGGGGCCAGATGCTCCCGTTGTGGTAGCTCATCGGGTTGTAGCGGCTTTCCCCCTCCGCCACCGTCCGCACGCCCCAGCCCGTGTACATCGCGGGGCTCAGGAAGGCCGCGGCGATCTTCGCCGCGGCCGCGGGCTCGGCGATCCCGCTGTACAGGCAGTGCCCGGGGTTGCTCGTGCGGACCGCGCAGGCCCGCTTCTCCCCGTCGAGCGCCAGGGCGTACATGCCGATCGAGTCATCCCAGAAGATCTCGTGGAACCGCCGCTTCAGCAGGTGCGCCTGCCGCTCGAGCTCGGCCGCCTGCCCGTGCATGCCGAGCGCCCGGGCCATGGCCGCGCCGTGAACCTTCGCGTCGTAGACATACCCCTGCACCTCGCAGAGTGCGATGGCCCCCTCGGCCAGCCGCCCATCGGCGTGAAAGACCGAGTCGTTGGCGTCCTTCCACCCTTGGTTGCGCAGGCCCCCGGATCCCTTGCCCTGGTACTCCACGAACCCGTCCCCGTCGATGTCCCCGTACCGGTCGATCCAGTCGAGCGCCGCCTGGACATTGGGCCAGATCGACTCGATCGAGGACCGGTCGCCGGTCGTGGCGAAGTAGTGGCCCGCGAGCACCACGAAGAGCGGCGTCGCGTCCACCGTCCCGTAGTACCGGCCGAAGGGAACCTCCCGCAGGTTGGACATCTCGTTCTCGCGGAACTCGTGCAGGATCTTCCCGGGCTCGGCCTCGCGATGCTCGTCGACCTCCATCGCCTGGTGCTCGGAAAGGAACCGCAGCACCCCCCGCGCCACCTCCGGGTTCAGCCAGCAGAGCTGGATCGCCGTGATGATGCCGTCGCGCCCGAAGGGCGTGCTGTACCACGGGATCCCCGCGTACGGGTACATGCCGCTGTCGGTCGGCGTGAGCAGCATCCGCACATCCGCGTAGGAACGGTGCGCCCAGCGCGTGAGCTGCTCGTTGCTGGAGTGGATCTTGGCGAAGTTCGCGGCCTGGCGCCGCACCTCCCGCCGGAGTTCCTGCCCCGCCCGCCGGTAATCCGGCGGCCCCGGCTTGAACTGGGGGTCCGTGCGCACCGTGACGAAGAACTCCCGCCGCTCACCCGGCTTCAGCCGCGCCGTGTAGCGGGCAAAGTTGGTCCCGAGCGCCGAGGGCGGCGGATCGAACTCCAGCTGGGTCCGCCGCTCCGCCCCGTCCAGCCCCGTGTACTCGAGCACCACGAAAGCATTCCCGCGGATCGTGGGCTCCGCGATCCGGCCCCGCGACGTGCGGACGCTCCCCCTCACCTCGAAGATGTCCGCAAAGTCCGCCTCGAACCCGAACGAGACGGTGTACTCGTGCTCCTCCAGGCTGTAGTTGGTCAGGACGATGCGCTCAAAGACGCACGCGTTGTGCATCTGCTTGCGGCGGCTCACGTGGGCATCGCCGCGGTGCAGCACCACGCGCCCTTCCTGGTCCATGATGTCCGGGTTGGTCAGGTCCGCCAGCAGCCGCGTGTTGTCCGATGCCACCGACGAGCTCAGCGGGATCGGCCGCCGCCCCTGCACCCGCATTTCCAGCCGCGAAAGGTACCGCATGTCGTCCCGGTAGATCCCGTGCGAACGCGTCGCCGCCGCGTCCATGTCCCCCGATGGCCCGAACACGCCGAAGCCCGCGTCGTCCTTCAGCACCAGCGTCCGCGGATCGCCCAGGCTCGAACCGGCCAGGATGTAGTGCCGATCCTCAATCGAGACGACTTCTTCCATGCGTCACCCCGTGATCGCCCCGATCATCCGTCACACCCGCCAGCCGGCCGTACAGCCGCACGTAGTCTTCCGCCATGCGGCGGGCGCTGAACCGCGCCTCGAACCACCCCCGCACAACCGCGCGGTCCATCCGGTGCGCGGCGTGCACCGCCCGCACCGCCCCCTCAAAGGTATCCACGATCAGCCCCGTCCGCCCGTGGTCCACCACCTCCGGCACCGATCCGCGACGCCACGCGATCACCGGCGTCCCGCACGCCATGGACTCGATCATCACCAGGCCGAACGGTTCCGGCCAGTCGATCGGGAAGAGCAGCGCCAGCGCACGCCCCACAAGCTCCTGCTTCTCCCGGTCGCTCACCTCGCCGAGAAAACGGACCCCCGGGAGCCCCAGCAGCGGCCGCACTCGCCGCTCGAAGTACTCCCGGTCCGATCCATCGACCTTGGCCGCGATGCGGATCTCCAGCCCGGCCGCCTGCGCGATGTGGATAGCCAGGTCCAGCCGCTTCTCCGGCGATACACGCCCCACGAACGCCAGATAGGGCTCCGCCCGCGGCACGAAACTGAAGAGATCGAGCGGGATCCCGTGGTACACCGTCCCCACCCAGTTCGCAAAGGGGAGCGGCCGACGCTGGTCGTCCGAAATGGAAACAACTGGGGCATCGAAAAACTCCCGGTACAACGGCCCCAGCTCGGGAAGATCGAGCCGCCCGTGCAGTGTCGCTAGGTTCGTCGCCGCAAACCGGCGGCTCAGCGGCAGGTGCATGGAATCCGTGTGGAAGTGCACCATGTCGAACTGGTCCATCCGCTGGAACACCATCTCCAGCTGGAGCACGTGGGACGCTATGTGATCGCGGACCCCCGCCAGCCGGGTCGCGCGCTCGCAGGGGGCCACCAGCCGGGCGCTCGTGACCGAATCCCCGCTGGCGAACAGCGTGACATCGTGCCCCATCCGGACCAGCTCTTCCGTGAGGAAGTGCACCACCCGCTCCGTACCGCCGTACATGGCCGGCGGAACGCTCTCGAACAGCGGCGACACCATCGCAATCCGCATCCTTGCCCCCCCGAATAGCAGCCACTCCCACCAGTGCTCACGGTAGCGGCACGCCTGAGTCAAGGCCGTCGGGGTGGTGCGGAGTACAGACTTCTTCACCGGCTGATCCGCGAGCCGCACCCGCGTTTGCGGCCGGGCGCTCCGTCTGCCATACTCCGCCGCATGACACAAAGGACCCGCCCGCACACTCGGATCACAGTCGCCGGTCTCGCGGTGATCCCGCTCCTGGCCCTGTCGCTTGCGGCCTGCCAAAGCCAGCAGCGTTCGCAGCGATCGTCCACATCGGCGCCCCTGGCTTCCGACAGGCCGATCGTGCTCGATGGCGATACCGCCGAGTGGCCCTCCCGCTCCGCCATCGTCGCCGATGCCGACTCGATCTTCTTCCGCATCACCCTCGAGGGCCAGCAGCACCCGCTCCAGGCCGCCCCCGAGACGCTCGCCCTCTGGATTGACCTCGACGACGACGCCTCCACAGGCGACCGCATGTCCTCCCCGCAGCCCGCCTCAGCGCTCGGCGTGGACGCCATTGTCGAGTTCTCACCCCGCGACCCCGGCGGAACAATCCGCCCCGGCATCACCGTCTATTCGACCGACGGCTCCGGCGCCCGCCTCCCCATCCCCCAGGACGCCCTGGAGGTCATCGCAGCGCCCACCTTCGGCGCGCCCACCTTCGAGGTCCGCCTCTCCCGACACGCCGATCCGGCCGCCACGCCCGCACTCGCCCAGGCCCTGCGAGCCCGCGGCCGCGGCCAGGCCATGTACATCCTCAGCGATGCCGCCGGCCGCCCCGTCGGCTGGTCCGACCCCGAACGATTCTCGAAGCCCGCCGCAAGCGAGGCGCCCGCCACCTCCGACGCGATCGTCCCTCCAAAGCAGCCCGGCACTGTGCGCATCCTCAGCTACAACGTGTTCCGTGCCCAGCTGATGAAAAACCCCTCGACCTTCGCCCGCATCTTCCAGGTCGCGCAGCCGGACATCATCCTCCTCCAGGAGTGGGAGACCGACACCCCAACCGTCAAGGCCTGGTTCAACGCGGTGGTCACGGGCGAGCACGCCTGGCACGCCGTCACCGGGGAGGATGTCGCGATCGTCTCGCCCCACCCCCTCCAGCGCCTCGGCCCCGAATCCATCACCACCGACGGCAGCATGGACGGGCAGCCCCGCACCGTCCGCGCGATCGGAGCGATCATTCACACGCCGGCCGGCGATGTCGCCGCGGCCAGCGCCCACCTCAAGTGCTGCGGCACCACCGGCACCTCCGAGGACAGCAAGCGCATGGCGGAAGCGCGGGCCATCAATGAAGCGATCGCGTCGGCCTTCGCCACCTCCGGCGCGGCCGCGGCGATCATCGGCGGCGACATGAACCTGGTCGGCTCCCGCATCCCGCTGGACATGCTGCGCGTCGGGGCCGACCTCGACGGCAGCGAGCTCGCCGTCGCCGACCCCATGGTGATCGGCGATGCCGCGCTCTACACCTGGCGCGATGCCGGCACGCCCTTCCCGCCCGGCCGCCTCGACTACATCCTCTACACCGACTCGAGCGCAGCGCTCGTGAACGCCTTTGTCCTGGATACGTCGCGCCTCAGCCAGCGTTCCCTGGCGCGCATGGGCCTGGACCGCGGCGACACCGCCGCCAGCGACCACCTCCCCGTCATCATCGACCTCAAACCCCGCTGACCGCTCACTTCGCCGGTTCGTTCGCGATCACCCGCACGTGCCCGTCCCCCGTCCGCTCGATGAGCCCGAGTTCCTCGAGGGCGGCGAGCGCCGCCATCTGCTCGGCCTGCTTCTTGCTCTGCCCCCAGCACGCGGCGAACCGCCGGCCCGACATCTCCGCGGCGACCTTGAAACACTTGGCGTGGTCCGGACCCTTCTCGTCGAGCACGCGGTACATCGGCGGGTCCTGGTCCGTCTGTTGCGCGTGCTGCTGCAGCACCGACTTGAAGTTCTCCTGGTGCCCGCTCGCGAACGCGCGCTCGATCAGCGGGTCCACGAGCGGCCCGATGAACCGCTCCGCCGCCCCGTACCCGCCGTCCAGGTAGACCGCCGCCATGATCGACTCGAGCACCGCCGCCGCCAGGCTCTGCGGCACGCCGTCGCTCCCCTGCATCCCCTTGCCCAACACCAGGAACTCCTGCAGCCCCAGGTTCCGCGCGATCTGCGCGCAGGTCTGCCGCGAGACCGCCGTCGACTTGATCTTGGTCATCTCGCCCTCGAGCAGGTCCGGGTAGCGGTGGTAGATCCGCTCCGAGACGATCAGCCCGAGCACCGAGTCACCCAGGAACTCCATCCGCTCGTTGGAATCGACCCGCTGCTCCGCCACCGACGCGTGCGTCAGCGCCCGCACCAGAAGCCCGGGGTCCTTGAACGTGTGCCCGATCCGGGCCTCCACGCCCGCGATCGGCAGGTCCTGATTGTCCGGCATCGTTCCGCATCCGTGGCCCACGCGAGAGACCCCCGCGCGGGCAGAAAACAAACCACTCGTGGACGCGAACGCTCATCGGTCGGCCCCCGAAAGTGACGGCCGGCGAGCAATCGCGTGCGGCCAGGGGCTCCAACCCCGGGCCGCCCCAAGCCTAACCCGGGGCGACCCTCCCCGCCACTCCAATTCCGCCCTCCGGGCCCCCTTTCCCGCCAAGCTTGGACCTCGCCCCGCAGCCCACCTATATTTCCCGCCCAACGGGTGCCCGCGGCCCGACCCCGGAGAGCTTCCATGCACTATCCACACCGCACCAGCCGCATCAAGCGCAAGCGTTCCATAGGCTTCCGCGCCCGTATGAAGACCAAGCACGGCCGCAAGATGATGAACCGCAAGCGTCGCGTCGGCCGTTCCCTGAACGTCGCCGACAAATAAGCCAAATCCGTCAGAATACCCGCAGCCCCGCCCCAAAACGCGGGGCTGCCGTTGTTTTTCGGGCCCCCCACCCGGACGCACGGCCTGGCAGGGCCGGTATCCGTTAGAATCCGCCCAATGCCCGAATCAGCCCCCACCGCCGGCCTGAACGCCGCCCAGCAGGAGGCTGTCTCCCACACCGGAACGCCCCTGATCGTCCTCGCCGGACCCGGCACCGGCAAGACCCGGGTCATCGTCCACCGCATCGCCCGCATGGTCGACGACGGCCTCCCCCCCGAATCCATCGTCGCCGTTACCTACACCGTCAAGGCCGCCCGGCAGCTCCGGGAACGGCTGGCCGACCTCGTGGGAGCCGCGGCCGCGGAGCGCGTGAACGCCCACACCTTTCACGGCTTCGGCCACCGCCTCGTCCGCCGTTTCTCCGATTACCTCGGCCTCCCCTCCACGCTCAGGCTGATCGATTCCGCCCAGACCCGCCGCCTGCTCCGGTCCCTCATCCGCGAGCACGACCTCTACCCCGAGCTCATGGCCCAGGGCCGCGACTCCGCGATCGATCAGGCGTTGAAGGTGATCGGCTGCCTCGCCAACCACGCCATCTTCCCGGACCGTGCCGACGAGTTCTGCCGCGACTGGCTGCGGCGGCTGGAAACCGGCGCCGACTCGCTCGATGACGTTGAGCTCGCCGCCCAGCGAGAGCACCACCGCGCCTTCTCCCAGGCCTGCCGCCTCGGCGTCCTGTTCCGCGACGCCTGCCGAAAGCGCGGCTGGATCACCTTCGACGATCTGATCCTGCTCCCCATCCACCTCCTCCGCACCCGCGACGCCGCGGCCGCCATCTGCCGCGACGACTACCGCCACTACGTGGTGGACGAGTTCCAGGATGTCAACCAGGCGCAGATCGAGTTCCTGCACGCCCTGTGCCCGCCGCGTAGCGCCGGCCGCGAAGGCCCGGACCTCTGCATCGTCGGCGATGACGACCAGTCGATCTACGAGTTCCGCGGCGCTGACGATCAGGCCTTCGCCCGCTTCAAGACGCTCTACTCAAGTGCCCGCACCATCGCCCTGACCGAGAACTACCGCAGCCAGAAGCCCGTGATCGACATCGCCAACGCGATCATGGCCAGGGCCGAGCACCGCTTCGCCCCCGATAAGGTCGTCACCCGCCCGAAGCCCCTCGCCGACCAGCCCCCCGCCCCCGGCGCCGCGGTCGAGTGCATCACGCTCGAGGGCGACTACCAGGCCGGCGAGATCATCGCCGCGATGATCCTCGCCGACCGTGCCGCCGCCGAGCCCCGGGCCCAGCCCCCCCGGCCCTGGAAGGACTTCGCGGTCATCGCCCGCAGCCACGCCGATCTCGACCGCATCGGCTCGGCGCTCCTGATGGAGGGCATCCCCGTGCGCCTCGCCCGGGGCCCCTCGGCGCTCGACGACAACGGCGTCCGCGACCTCATGCGCTGGATCGATCTGCTCTCCAGCCCCGGCGCCAGCCCGGCCGCGGCCTTCGCCGCCCAGTGGATCCTCACCCGCCCGCCCATGATGGCCGCCCCCGCGCAGCTCAACGAGTGGGCCCAGGACTACCGCGCCGCCTGCTCGCGCGACCGCATCGACGGTCGCGAGCCGCCCCCGTTCCTCGATTGGATGCTCGCCGCGCACGGCGACGACGAGGCCGCCGGCCCCGCCATCCGCCGTCTCCACGCGCTCGAGTCCGATCTCCGCGCCGTCGCCACGAAGGGGACCGCCGTCGAGGCCCTCTTCGAGATCATCCGCCGCACCGACCTGGCGCACGCCGAACTGCTCCCCGGACGCGAGCGGGCCCGGCGGGTCGCCCACCTCGCGGAAGTCCTGCGATTCGTCCGCGACCGCCTCGACATCCTCGACCCGCCCGGCGACCTCCGCTCCTTCTGGTCCTACTACCAGGACCTCAGCGACGAGGACCGCGCCTTCCGCGGCGGCGGCGAGGACCGGATCGAAGACAGCGGTGGGGGGGAGGAGCCCGAGCACCCCGACGCGGTCACGCTCCTCACCGCCCACAGCGCCAAGGGGCTCGAGTTCGACACCGTCTTCGTGCCCCGCTGCCGCGCACCCCACGGCTACCCGAGCTCGCGCGTGGACGAGGACGGCGAACTCCCCGCCGGACTCGTGGACCGCGGCGACGATGCCCGCTCGCTCAAGGAGCGACGCATCGCCGAAGAACGCCGCCTCTTCTACGTCGCCGCCACCCGGGCCGAGCGGCGACTCGTCTGCCTCGCCCTCCGCCGCAAGACCCGCTCCAAGGGCACGGATTTCTTCAACGAACTCACCCTCGAGGACCCCTGCCGCGGCATCGCCCAGCGCCTCGACGCCGGCGAGGTGCTCGCCCACGCCGCCGCGCTCGGGGTCAAGCCCGCGACCCGCTCCAACCTCGAAGAAGCCGCCGCCGGCGTGGCCAACGGCGACGATGCCCGGCGCCGGCTGCTGGAGGGCGCGCGCCGCGAGGCGCGCCTCGCCGCGGCGTCAGCGCTCGACCACGTCGATACACCCGCCGCTACCCGCGAGGCGGTCCGGCACGCCCACGCGAGCCTCGCGGCCGCGGCCGACCGCCTCGCCGTCGCGGCCTATGTGGTCCAGCATGCCGAGCCACCCGCATGGGCGATCGAGCAGGGCGGGCCCCTCGCCACCTACGCAAGACGCCTCGCGGAGGTCATGCGATCCGAGGCCCGCCCGGACGACGCACTCGCGGCCCTGTTCAAGCCGCTCCAGCCCCCCCTTAAGCTCAGCTACTCCGCGATCTACGAGTACGAACTCTGCCCGCGCTGCTACTACCTCCGCCGCATCCTCCACTTCCCCGAGCCCGAGGGCACGCCGCAGGTCATCGGCACCGCCGCCCACGCCGCCCTCGCCGCCTTCTACAAGCGGCTCCGCTCCGCCGAGGCCGACGGCCTCCCGCCGCCCACCGTAGACGACCTGCTCACGCTCGGTCGAGAGGAGTTCCTCCGCCAGCTCCCCATCCGGGCCGAGGCCGACCCCGAGCAGCTCAGGCAGCTCGATGCGCAGCTCCGGCTCACCCACGGCCGGCTCATCCGCCCCGGCGA
>JAEYVB010000060.1 GCA_023429345.1 Planctomycetota bacterium | reverse complement strand
CGCGGGCCCTGGCCGGCATGGACCCCGTGGCCGCGGGCGCTGCCGAGATCGCCCAGCGCATCGGTGACCAGCAACTCCACCCCCCCCGGGCCCGCCGCAGGAGTTGATGCTGGAGGTGTGCACCGGCCGCAGGACCAGCGGGCCGCGGGGCGCCTGGCTGCGCGGCACCGCGGATTCGGTCGAACGCCCGGTGCTGACGCTCGCCCACGCCGAGCGGATCTTCGCCGAGCTCGGCGCTGCCCGCGAGGATGCCGCCGTGACCCTCGGCGGCGCGGGCGACCCGCTCCAGCACCCCGAGATCCTCAAGCTCGCCGCCCTGGCGCGCCGGGCGGGTGTAGCCGGCATCCACATCCGGACCGACCTGACCTGCGATCCGGCCATCGTCGACCGGCTTCTCGATGCCCCGATCGACATCCTCAGCATCGACGTGATGGCCGAATCGCCGGAGGTCTACCGCCGGCTCATGGGCGCCGATCTATTCGCCCGCGTCCGATCGAACATCGACCGGCTCATCCTCGCGCGGCAGAAGCGGCCCACCGCCGGCGGGCTCCCCACGCCCTGGATCGTCCCCCGGATCACCCGCTGCGACGCCGCCTACGAAGATATCGAGGCGTTCTACGACCGCTGGATCCTGGGCGCCGGCGCCGCCGTGATCGACCCCCTCCCCGCGCCGATCGCGGGCGACCGGATCGAGCCGCTCCCCGCCCCCGCCGGCGCCTCGCGCCGCCTCGGGCGCGAGCGCATGGCCGTGCTCAGCGACGGCTCGGTCCCGGCCAGCGACCGCGACTGGTCCGGCGAGCGATGCATCGGCAACGTGTTCCGCGAGGGGCTCATGCCGGTCTGGCGCCGGCTGGTCACCCGCCGCTACGAGCTCCTGGTCGAGCCGCGCCCCGAGCCCGCCCTGCACGGCGGGCACACCCGCTCGCGCGTCGCGAGCCTCACGGTGGATGGGTGACGATGGACGCCGTCGCCATCATCCTGGCCCGCGGCGGGAGCAAGGGCGTCCCCGGCAAGAACGCCGCTTTGGTCGCCGGGAAGCCCTGCATCGCCTGGACCATCGAGGCCGCCCGCGGAGCCTCCGCGGTCGCCCGCGTGGCCGTCTCCACCGACGATGCCCGGCTCGCCGCCATCGCGCGGGAGCACAGCGCCGAGGTCGTCGAGCGGCCGCCGGACCTCGCCATCGATACCGCCCGCGTCGACGATGCCGCGCGGCACGCCGCCCGGTCCATCGCCGCGGAGGGCCCGTTCGTGATCCTCTACGGCAACGTGCCCGTCCGCCCGCCGGGGCTCATCGATGCGGCCCTCGGGCTCCTGCTCCGCTCGGGGTGCGATTCGGTGCAGAGCTACGCCCCCGTCGGCAAGCATCACCCCTGGTGGACCGCCCGCGTCGACCCCGCCTCCGGCCTCGTCCGCCCGTGGGAGGGCGACCTCCTCAACCACGGCATCCACCGCCGCCAGGACCTGCCCCCGGCCCACATCCCCGACGGCGGCGTCATCGCCCTGACCCGCCGCGCCCTGATGCTCGAGATCCCCGGCATCCCCCCGGGGCCGCACGCGTTCTTCGGCTCCGATCGCCGCGGCGTCATCAACCCTGAGGGAAGCGTCGTCGACATCGATTCGCCCACGGACCTCCTGGTCGCCGACGCCGTGCTGCGGCAGCGTGCGCGGGCGGCAACAATGCCCGCATGAGGATCGGCGCCAGACAGATCGGCGGCAGCGCCCCGGCGTACGTGATCGCCGAGCTGGGCGTCAACCACGACGGCTCGCCCGCGCGCGCGATAGAGCTGGTCGAGCTCGCCGCCGAGGCCGGGGCCGACGCGGTGAAGCTTCAGCTCTTCCGCGCCGAGCTCCTGATGGGAAGGGCCGCCCGCCTCGCAGAGTACCAGCGCGCCGCCGGCGAGCGCGACCCGGTCGAGATGCTCCGGCGCCTGGAACTGTCGCCCCACGACATGCGCCCCCTCGTGAAACGGGCGCACGATCTCGGCCTCGCCGCGATCGTCACCGTCTTCAACCTCGAGCTCGTCGGCGAGGCCGGCCCACTCGGCTGGGACGCGTACAAGACCGCCTCGCCGGACATCGTGCACCGCCCCCTGCTCGATGCCCTCATGGCGACCGGCAAGCCCCTCATCGTCAGCACCGGCGCTTCCACGCTGGCCGAGGTCGAGCGCGCCGCCGCGTGGCTCGCCCCCGCCCGGGACCGCCTTGCCCTCCTCCAGTGCGTCAGCAGCTACCCCACGCCGCGCGAGGAAGCAAGCATCCGTGCCATGGAGGCCATCGCCGCCGCCACGGGCCTCCCCGTCGGCTACAGCGATCACACCCGCGAGACCGACACCGGCGCGGTCGCCGCCAACCTCGGCGCGGTCATCCTTGAGAAACACTTCACCTACGACCCGCGCGCCGCCGGCCCCGATCACAGCGCCTCCCTCGGCCCCGCCGAGTTCCGCGCCTACGCGACCCTGGCCCGCGACGAGAGCGCCCTCCGCGCCTGGACCTCCGCCCGCGTCGCGCCCCGGGAAGACCCCCGCTGGGGCCCGCCCGAGAAGCGAGTCCTTGATTGCGAGCGCGACGTGCGCCGGGTCTCGCGCCAGTCGATCACCGCCGCCCGCGAGCTGCGCGCCGGCGAAACCCTCGCCGCGGCCGACACCTGCTACAAACGCCCCGGCCTCGGCCTCGAGCCCTGGCGCACCGAGGATGCCCTCGGCCGCACCCTCCGCTCCGACATCCCCGCCGGCGCGCCCATAGCCGCCAGCGACCTCGTAGGGGTCCTCCCATGATCGGCGACGGCTGGGATGGCGATCCCTCGGTGCGACCCACGATCGAGCCCCGCCCGGAGCCGCGCCGCCTCCGCACCGCCGTGGTCACCGGCGCCCGGGCTGAGTTCGGCCTGCTCCGTCCGGTCATGAAGGCGATCCAGGCCCGCCCCGAGCTCGAGCTCCTGCCGATCGCCGCCGGCTCGCACCTGGTCTCTCCTGCCCTCACGTACCGAGAGGTCCGGGCCGCCTTCACCGTCGCCGATGCCGTCCCCATGCAGGATGCCGGCAAGCACTCCCGCGCCGATGATGTCCAGTCCACCGGCAAGGGCATCGCCCGCTTCGGCCGCGCCTACGAACGGCTGCGGCCCGACTGGGTCGTCGTGCTCGGCGACCGCATCGAGGCCTTTGCCGCGGCCGCGGCCGCCTCCATCGGCGGTTACGCCCTCGCCCACATCCACGGCGGCGACCGCGCCGAGGGCGTCGCTGACGAGGCGATGCGCCACGCCATCACCAAGCTCGCCCACCTTCACCTCGCCGCGACAGCGCAGTCCGCCGACCGCATCCGGCGCATGGGCGAGCGCCCGGAGCACATCCACACCGTTGGCTCCCCCGCGGTCGATGGCCTCGCCGATATCGCCCCGCTCCCCGAGCCCGACTACGCCGAGATCGGCCGCCCGCAGGCCGTCTACCTCATGCACCCCGTCGGCCGCCCCGACGAGCATGAGGAGAGCGCCGCCGGCGAGGCCCTCAGCGCCCTCGTCCGCTGGAACCACGGCGCCCGCATCCTCGCACTGCACCCGAACTTCGACCCCGGCCGCGGCGGCATCCTCCGCGCCCTCGAGCACGCCGCCCAGCAGCACCCGCAGCAGGTCCGCCTGCTCCCGCACCTCCCGCGCGAACGCTTCATCGGCCTGCTCAAACGTCTCGCCGCCACCGGCGGCGTGCTCGTCGGCAACTCCTCGGGCGCGCTCATCGAGGGCGCGGTGCTCAAGCTACCGGCGGTCGATATCGGGCCCCGCCAGTCCGGCCGGGAGCGCGCCGGGAACATCGTCGCCGCGGCCGCCGAAACCGCCCCCCACATCGCCGCCGCGATCGAGGCCGCCGCCCGCATCGACCGCGCCGCGATCGCCCACCCCTACGGCGACGGCCACGCCGGAGAGCGCATCGCCGCCGTCATCGCCGCCACCAACCCGCACGACCCCCGCCTGCTCCGCAAGCACAACAGCTACTGACGGCCGCGCTTCAGGGGCATCCCGCCGCGAACCGCTGCAGGAAACAGGTGAAATCCGCGACGTTCAGCTGCGGGAAGGTCGTCGATTCGTCGCAGTTCGCGTAGAGGTCGCCGGCCGCGAACCGCTGCAGGAAGCAGGTAAAGTCGGCGACGTTCAGCACCGGGGCGCTCGTGCTCGCGTCGCAGTTGGCATAGCACCCGCCCGGCGGCACCACGTACGTCTCAAAGCTGAAGCGTGCTCCGTTCTGCTCGAAGCCCGCCAGCATCAGCGGCTCGGGGTACACCGGCGGCCCCACCGAGGGCTGGACAAAGTTGCCGCCGATCCAGAGCCCCGTCCCGTTCCCCTGCGTCTCGATCACGAACGGCTGCCCGATCGTGGTCCCGATGTTCCCGCTCATCGTGTCCACAAAGACCAGCTCGTCATCGGGCGATTGCTTGGTCACCACCGTGGTGAAGAGCACCGGTCCCGCCGACCACGCCGCGCCCTCGCGTACGCGCACCGTCACCTGCGCACCCGCCGGCCCGTTCAGCAGCAGCCTGACTCCCTCGAGCTGCCCCGCCACCCCGGCGCGGACCTGCTGCTGCCACACCAGCGTCGGGTCGTTGTGGTCGAACGTCACCAGGAACCAGCCGATCCCCGGCGTCCACGGGCTCCACTGATCCAAGAGACCGGTCTGCCCCGCCGCCGCCCCGGCGCAGCACAACAGAATCGACGGCGCCAACAGCTTCTTCACGCGTCACCTCCGGTTCCTGGCGGGCGGCCCGGCGTGCATAGTGCCCCATGAGCCCGGTTTCCGCAAGTAATTGTGGCCGCGCCCAGCACGATTCCGCCGGCCGTACGGACGCCTTAATCACCCTCCCTGACCCCCTGAGGCGGGCTGGGCCCGGCGGTCAAGGCTCCGCGACGCCCCCGGCCGCCCCCGCGTAAAACCGCGCCGCGTCGTCTTTCAGCTTCATCAGGTCATCGAACCGGATGTACATCATGTGCCCCGAGCGGTAGTACACCTGCGTCACATTCCCCCGCACCTCCGGGTCCAGCCCCATGTGCGCCACCGTGTAATCGGACGCGAAGTACGGCGTCGCCAGGTCGTAGCACCCGCTCGCCACCAGCACCTTCAGGTTCCGGTTCTTGTGCATCGCCCCCCGCAGCGTCCCGGCGACATCCGCGTACTGGTTCTCCGCGCTCGCGTAGCTCCATGGCTGCACGCGCCCGGTCAGGATCTCGTAGGGCCGGTCGTTCTCGTACCCCAGCTTCCCCCGGATGTACGCGTTGATCGCCCCCGTGAACGGCCCCTGGATCGCCGCGTAGCTCGGGTCGTACTCCGGCGTCGCCGTCGCCCCGCTCCGGTCGATGCCCTTGTACCGCGAGTCCAGCCGCCCCACCGTCCGCCCCTGGTCCCGCAGCAGCTCCTTGCAAAACTGCGAGATATGGACGCGCAGGTTGCTCCGGAGCACGAAGTCCTCGGACAGGCCCGTCAGCGTCGCCACCTCCGCCGCGATCGCCGCTCGCTCCTCAGCGCTCAGGAGGTCGCCGCGCCCAAGCGCCGCAAGGTACGCCCCGCGCGCAAACCGCTCCGAACGCTCCATCGCCGCTTGCAGCCCGCCGAGCTCCTCAGCCAGCTTCCCGTGGTACCACGCCGTCGCCGTGTACGTCGGCAGGTACAGCCAGTACGGCGTGTCGTTCCCCTCGTCAAAGCGGATCGTCTGGAAGTTCAGCACCGGCGAGATCAGCACGATCCCGTTCAGGTACATCCCGTGCGTGTCCTGCAGGTACCCGCTCAGCCCCGCGCTCCGCGTCGTCCCGTAGCTCTCCCCGGCGAGAAACTTCGCGC
Source organism: Planctomycetota bacterium (assembly GCA_023429345.1). Classification (GTDB taxonomy): domain Bacteria; phylum Planctomycetota; class Phycisphaerae; order Phycisphaerales; family UBA1924; genus JAEYVB01. Next base: position 970 of record JAEYVB010000060.1, on the reverse strand, counting down.
TCTCCCACCGCGCGTGCCGCGTCGTCCACAGCCGGATGAAGTCCCCCACCCACTGGATATCCTCCTTCAGCCCGTGGAACTGCTCCCGCTTCTCCCCCTCCACCGGACGGCTGTAGCCCGTCCCCACCGGATCGATGAACACCAGGTCCGTCAGGTCCAGCCACGAAAACTCGTTCTCCACCACGCGGTACGGCGGCGCGGGGATCGGCGGCAGCCCCGCCCGCTCCCGCGAATCCGCAAAGTCCACCCGCCGCGGCCCCAGCGCCCCCAGGTGCAGCCACACCGAGCTCGACCCGGGCCCCCCGTTGAACGCGAACGTCACCGGCCGCGCCGGCGCCCCCGCCGGCCGCTCCACGACGTACGAAACAAAGAAGACCTCCGCCTTGGGCTTCCCCTCGTAGTCCGGCAGCTCCATCATCCCCGCCGTCGCCGTGTACTCGACCATCTTCCCGCCGATGCTCACCGAGTGCGAGGTCGAAACGGGCGGCGGCAGCGCCCGCTCCCGTTCCCCGTGCTCTTCCTTCGCGCCCGCGCCATCCCGCGGAGCATCCTGCCCGTACGCGACCGCCGCCATGAAGACCCCGGCCGCCGCCGCCCAGCCAAAGCTCCGCATCACGCGCCCCTTCGCAAAACTCCGCCGACCCAGAACTCAGCCGTTTCCTCCCCCTCAACCTCCGAATTTGCTATTTGCGATTTGCCATTTGCCATTTCTACCCAACCCGCTCCCCCTTCAGCTCCCGCGCCATCAGCTTCGCAATCGCCTCGATCGGATCCACACCCTCGAACAGCACCGCGTGCACGGCGCTCGTGATCGGCATCTCCACCCGGTACTTCTTCGCCAAGTCCATCACGCTCCGCGTCGTCGCCACACCCTCCACCACGCTCCGCGTCTGCTTGAGGTACTCCTCCAGCTTCGCCCCCCGCCCCAGCGCCTCCCCGCACGAGCGGTTCCTCCCCTCCGGGCTGAAGC
>JAEYVB010000415.1 GCA_023429345.1 Planctomycetota bacterium | reverse complement strand
GACGTCGTCGGCCTCGAGGAGGCCTCCGGCTTCGTGTCCGTCGTCGGTCAGACGATCGGTCGGCAGATGGATTCCGACTATCGCGCAGCGCTCCGGGTGGAGCGGCTCTCACGGGAGCAGGTCGCCGCAGCACTCGTCGACCTCAAGCGCCGCATCCAGGGCGATTTTTCCATAGTCGAGGAGCGCGATGACAAGATCGTCCTCAGCAATCGCGCCTGCCCCTTCGCGTCCAAGGTGATCGGGCGACCATCGCTGTGCATGATGACCTCCAATGTCTTCGGCGCGATCGCGGCTGAGAATCTCGGCTACGCCAAGGTCGAGCTGCAACGGACGATCGCCGCCGGCGATCCGGGTTGCCGGGTGGTGATCTATCTGAAACCCACCAGCGAGGCCCGGGCCGCCCACGGCCGCGAATACGTCTCCGGCTGAGCAGGCCGCACCGCCCGCGCGCCTGTGTACGCATCCTCCATACTCCGCCCGTGAATGCCACGCCGCCGAATCCCCTGCCCCCGCTGGACCGCCCCGCGCTCGAAGCGCTGGCGGGCCTGTTCGGCGACCCGCTGCTGCTGGTCGGCATCGACGGGACCGTGGTGCTCGCCAACGGCGAGGCCGAGAGAGCCGCTAGTGCGGAGCCCGGAACCCTTGTGGGGCGCAGGCTGGACGAGCTCTTCAGCGACGAGCCGATCAAGATCAACGAGTACCTCGCCCGCTTCGCCCGCTCGCGGCAGCCGCTCCCGGGCGCGCTCACCTGGCGGCGGCCGCCGGGCGCCCCCCCGGCAGCGTCCGGGGCCGCCATGCTCTGCTCGGGAGCCGTCGCCGTTCCTCGCACCGATCGGGGGCCGGCGGTGATCGCCCTGCGGCTGCGGCCGCGCAAGGAGGGGCTGGCCCAGTTCCTCGCGCTGAACGAGCGCATCGCGCAGTTGACGACGGAGATCCAGGAGCGGCGCCGCGCCGAGGAGGCGCTCAAGCGAGTGAACGCGGACCTCCTGCAGTTCGCCGCCGCCGCCAGCCACGATCTGAAGGAGCCCCTGGGCGGGATCTCCCGCCTCAGCAGCTTCGTCTCGATGAGCCAGCCGTCGCTCCTGCCGGAGAACGAGGAGCGGCTGGAGCGGATCCGTACGCTCTGCGATCGGCTCGCGACCATGGTCTCTGCCCTTCTGCGTCACGCCTCGGTCGGGCTCGAGGTGCACAGGGAGCCGTGCGACCTCAACCAGCTGGTCCACATGGTCGTGAACACCGCGGCGGAGGAACTCCGCGCCAACAACTGCCAAGTCGTGGTGCGCGGCGACCTCCCGACGATCCACGCCGACCCCATGCTGCTCGAGCGCGTCTTCGCCAATCTCATCTCAAACGGAGTTAAGTTCAACCGGTCCGAAGTCAAGCGCGTCGAGATCTGGCGCGAGGACGGCGCGATCGCGTTCCGGGACAACGGAATCGGCGTCGCGCCGCAGCACTTCAACTCAATCTTCGGCATCTTCAAACGCCTGCACTCCGGCGACAAGTTCCCCGGTGTGGGCGTCGGGCTCTCCCTGGCGCGGCGGATCGTCGAGGCGCACGGGGGCTCGATCGGTGTGGAGTCTGCGCCCGGGGAGGGTTCCACCTTCAGGGTGCGGCTGCCGGCGCTCGAAGGGACCGACGGTCCGTCGTCACTCTCCCGCGCCGCTGGCGATGTGTCCCATCAAACGGGCGCGCGGCGGCCCGGCGACGGGCCCCCCGCGGCCTGAAGCGGTTGCTGCGAACCTGGTCAGCTTTGGAGTTCGAACGACCCCACGGTCCGCTCCCCCCCCTCGGTCTCGATCTCGACCCACAGCCGGGCGCCCTCCGGCAGCGGGTTCGGAATCTCGGCGTGCGTGTGCCAGCGGTTGGGCTCGGCGGGATTCTCGATGTCGGCCTTGGCCTTCACGGACCCCCGGGCATCCTCGGTCCCGATCCAGAATCGGACGGCCTCCACCCTGGCGGTGGACCCCGACGCCGGCGTGACGGTCACGTCGATGGGCGCCTCCTTGCCGGCCACGATCGGGCCCTCATCCCGCGTCGCCTTCACGTCGAACGCGCCGATCGTGGAGGCCCCAAGCTGGATGACCGGGCCTCCATGGCCGGCGCCCGTGTCCATGTGCTCTCCGTCGGGCCCGTGAGCATGATCGTCGACCGCGCTAGCGCCGGCAGTTCCGGAGGATGCCGGGGCGGCCGGCTTCTTCTCCTCGCACGCGGGCATGACGGCCAGTGATGCGGTCAGAGCGGTGCAGACGGCGAGCGTCATTTTCACGGTTCATCTCCTTGCTTCAATGTTACACGGTCGTGGGGGAGAGTGGCGGTCGCTCCCCGCCGCCGGGCCCCGATGAACGGGTCTTCCGAAACCTCAACCCGTGCACGAGCGAGTACCCCGCGGGGACCACGATCAGGTTGAGGAACGTCGAGGTCAGCAGACCGCCCAGCACGACCACGGCGAGCGGGGCCAGGAGCTCGCTCCCCGGCCTGCCCGCGGCGAGAGCCAGCGGCAATAGGCCCAGCGCTGCGCACAGCGCGGTCATCAGGATCGGCACGAGCCGCTCCATCGAGCCCTGCACAATCGCCTCATCGAGCGGACTTCCCTCGACCTCGAGGATGTGCTTGTAATGATTCACCAGCAGGATGCCGTTGCGGACCGCGATGCCGAAGAGCGTGATGAAGCCGACCAGGCTCGCGATCGAGATCACCGGCGCCTGGTACGGAAGGGATCCGAGGCCGAAGAGCGCCGCGGTGTTGCGCGCAAGACCGCCAATCCCGCCGCTCCCGACGTGCAGGACCGAATCCATGACAAAGATGGCCACCACGCCCCCGATGATCGCCAGGGGGAGGTTCACCATGACCAGCGCTGCCACACGCAAAGAG
>JAEYVB010000390.1 GCA_023429345.1 Planctomycetota bacterium | reverse complement strand
CGGGCTGGTGGAGGAGGGCAGGCTTGCCTGGGGCCAGAGCGTGGGGGAGTTCTTCCGTGCCCGCGGCATGGAGGTGGATGCCGGCTGGGATGGGGCGACGCTCCGGCAACTCCTGGATCATCGCTCGGGCGTGCCGGGCAACCTTGATGCGGGCGGGTTGTGGGGGCGGCTCTGGAAGTTCAAAGGATCGCCGCGCGAGTCGAGGATGGTGCTCGTGCGCGGTGTGCTGTCACAGCCGCCGCGGCACGAGCCGGGAACGCAGTACGAATATGCGAACGGCGGATTCGCGATCGCCGGAGCGATGGCGGAGGAGGTGACGGACACCGCGTGGGAGGATTTGATGCTTTCGCGCCTGTTCACTCCGCTGGGAATCGGAAGCGCGGGCTTCGGCGCGCCGGGGATGCCGGGCGTCGAAGAGCAGCCGTGGGGGCATACTTCAAAGGGCGAGGCGAGGTCACCCGGCCCCGGCGCGGACAATCCGCCCGCGATCGGCCCCGGCGGGACCGTGCACCTGTCTCTCGCGGACTGGGCGAAGTTCATCGCGGCCCACGCGCGAGGCGAGCGGGAGGGGGCGATCCTCCTCGGGCCCGAGTCATACAAGGCATTGCATACACCCGCCGAGGGCCCCGGCCAGCGGTACGGCGGTGGGTGGGTTGTCGCGACGCGGACGTGGGCCAGGGGAAGCGGCCAGGACGGGAGCGAGGGCGGGCCCGGGCGCGTGCTGATGCACTCGGGGAGCAACACCATGTGGTTCGCGGTGGCGTGGATCGCCCCCGAGCGCGATTTCGCGGTCCTGGTGACGTGCAACCAGGGCGGAGATGCGGCCGCCAAGGCGTGCGATCAGGCCGCGGCGGCGCTCATCCAGCGTGCGACCGCGGCCGGGGAATCAACCCCGTGAGCCGGATGAGCCCCGGCCGCCGCGTCGGGCCCGGATCGCGTAGACTGGGGCCAAGTGGCCGGGCGGTCTTGTCCGCACGGCGTGGGAGCGCATGATGACGAAGATGTCGGACGCGGAAATCCAGGCCTCGCTCTCACAGCTCGCGGAGTGGTCGGAGCTTAACGGGGCGATTCAGCGGACCTTTCAGTTCCCGGATTTCGTTGCGTCGATGCGGTTCGTGAACGAGGTGGCTCGGTCGGCCGAGGAGCGACAGCACCACCCCGACATCCTCATCCGCTACAACAAGGTGACGCTGACGCTGTCGACGCACGACGCGGGCGGCATCTCCGCCAAGGACTTTGACCTGGCCCGCGTGATCGACGAGATTGCCCAGGGGATGGGGCACCCAATGCCCAGCGGGGCGTAGGGGCTCCCGGCCGGTCAGATCTGGTGTTCGGAGATCGAGTCCGCAGCTTGGCGCCAGTTGGCCTCGGCCAGAGCGGCATCGACGAGTTGCTCCTCCTCGAACTTGACCTTCGAGACCGCCAGCCGCTTCCACATCAGCACGAAGAAGCAGAGGCAGAGCGAGAGCCCGCCGGCGAAGATCCCCGCGGCATAGAAGATGCGCGCGTCGGAGATCGGCCCCGGGCCGGGGTTCGCCACCGTGACGACGGTCGTGCCCAGACCATCCACGCGCCGATCCTTCGACGCGTTGGCCTGGCTGCACACCGCGGCCACGTAGGTGTCGAGGATGCGCGTGAGTCGGGTCGCCCCCTCGCCGCGGAGTTCGAGCGTGAGCTGCCCGGGGGCGGGGGAAACGGAGGCGAATCGGCCTTCGAGGAAGGCGTCGAGTTCTCCCGGCGTACCCAGGGAGGTAATGCCGCGCCGGCCCATACGCTCGGCAGCGACCTCCATGACGTGCGGATCGTCTAGGAGGGCCTCGTGGGCGCGCTGCCACTCGGCGAGCTGGTCATCGCTGGCCTGCCCGCCCTTGGTGTCGGCGGCGATGATGGCGCTGGCGGCGTAGGACGCGGGAGCAACCTGGCCCGCCACCAGCCAACTGACCCCCGCAAGAATCGCGAAGGAGAGCACGGCGTAGAAGGCGAGTGCGGAGGCCTTGGCCTTGGCCGCCTGGGCCTGGAGGCGTTCGGTTTTCCGGCGGGCGTCGGTCAGGGCGGCGTGGGCCGTGGCCAGCGTTTCGCGCTGCGCGAGGATGCGCTCGCACTCTTCGTAGCGGTCGCGGAGGGCCTCGCCCGCGTGGTTGAGCTTCGCGGCCTGGTCGCGGAGGGCGTTGCGCATCGCGCGGAGGCGTGACCAGCGGCGGGCGACCGCCTCCCCGACATCGGCCGGAACTTCACCGCCGCCTCGCCGGGCGGGCTCGGAAAGCTGGGTGGCCAGCGACCTGTTCTCGGCGAGGGCCTCGTTGAGATCGGCGTGGGCGGCGCTCAGGGCCTGCTCGAGGGACTCGACCCGCTCCGCAAGCTCGGCGGCGCGGGCATCGCCCTCATCGCTCCGGCGATCGTCGGCCCGGGACCGGGCCTCGCGCAGCTCCGACTCGAGGGCCTCGATGCGGCGGCGCCGCTCATCGAGTTCGGTACGGAGCGACTCGGCCTCGCCGATGATCTCGGCCTGCTCCTGGAATGTCTGGGAGAGCTCCTTGAGCTTGCCCGTGGCCGCGGCGAGCTTCTGGCTCAGCTCCTGGACGCGCGAGTCGCGATCGATGAGCTGGCGTTTGAATCCGGCGAGCTGCTCCTCGAGGGCTTCGGCGGCCGCGGTCCGCTTCTGGAGCTCGTCGGCGACGATGCGGAGCTTGTCGCGCTTGGACTGGAGCTTCTCCTCGCGCTTGGCGAGTTCGGACATGAGCGAGCTCTGGGCCTCGGCGGAGCGGTCGAGGTCGGATCGGAGCTCCTGGCTCTCGCCCTTGGCGGCGGCGAGCTGGGCGATAAGGTCCTGCGCCTGTTGCTGGAGCGCGGCGAGGTCGTCCTCGCGGGTAGCGGCCAGCGCGCGGGCCTCCTTGCACTCGGCGCGGAGCCTCGCGAGCTCCTCGACGGCGCGCTGTGACTCACCCTGCGCGCGGTCCAGTTCCTTCTGGCGGGCGTCGAGGGCCGCGGCCTGGGCCTCGAGTTCCCCGCGCTGGCGGGAGAGCGCCGCGGCCGACTCCGTGAGCCGCTGCTCGCGCTGCGTCAGCAGGTTGCTCTGTTCCTCGATCTGGGCGAGGGCGGCCTTGCGATCGTGCTGGGCCCTGGCCTGCTCGTCGCTGAGCGCCTTGAAATCGCGTTCGATCTCGTCCCGCTGGGCGGCGAGTCGCAGCTCGCTGGAATCGACATCGGCCCGCCGGACCTCGATCTCGCGGCGGTGCTGCTCCAGCTGGGCGGCCAGCGATGAGAGCTCCTGCTGTCGCGCCGACAGTTCCGCCTCGCGTTTCTCGAGCCGCTGGCGTGTCTCCTCGCGCTCCGTGCGGAAGGTCTTGAGCGTCGAGAGCTGCTTCTCGACGTCGGCGATGACGCCGAGGAGCTCATCCTCGCGGGCGGGTGCTTGCGGGTTCTGTGTGTCCGGACGGTCGCTCATCGGGTCTGCTCCCCCTGCGGGCGATCCCGGACAGACCCGAGAACGCGTCCGGCAGGACTTCCAGAGTTCTCCGTATCGGCGGGAGAAAGCCGGTCCTGAACGGGTTTGCCGTCCGTGGAGTCTGGGCAAGTCCGGGTTGTGTGGGGCAGGGTCCGAGAACGAGGGAAAAACAAACAAGCCCGCCGATGGAGCCGGCGGGCCTGCGTGCATTTCTGGTCTGGCGTTCAGGCCGCCTTGGCGGGCGTCGCGACGCTGGCCTTTACGGCCATCTCCACGAGGCGGTCGAACGCCTTGGGGTCCTCGATCGCGATCTGGCTGAGCATCTTGCGGTTGAGCAGGATGCCGGCGTTCTTGAGGCCGTTGATGAAGAGGCTGTAGCGGGTGCCGCGCATGCGGCAGGCCGCCGTAATGCGCGTAATCCAAAGACCCCGCAGGTCGCGCTTGCGGTTGCGGCGGTCGCGGTAGGCAAAGACGCCGGCGCGGATGATCGCGTTCTCGGCGTGGTACTTGTGCTTGTGCTTGACGCCGTAGTAGCCGCGGGCGTTGCGGAGGATTCTCTTACGGGCCTGGGCGCGGGCGGCGCCTTTGCGGACACGGGGCATGGTGAAACTCCGGGCAGTGCTCGGCGGGGCGGCTGGAGGCCGGCTTGTGTCCCGACGCGCGGGGTTGATCTCTCAGCGATGCCGGTCCCTGTAAGCCGGGGCCGGCGCCGAATGCAAACGGGTCAATCCTTCTTGGCTTCCGCCCGGGCGGTTGCGGCCTCGGCCTGCCGCGCGTGGCGTTCGGCGGGGCTGGGGCTCTTCCGCAGGGCCGTGCGGGGCTGTGTGCGGCCGCGGAGGCGGCGGAACAGCAGCTTCTCCATCCGCTTGGCGTCCGGGTTGGCCATGTAGGGGTCCTTGCGGAGCTGGCGGAGGCGCTTGCCGCCCTTGCCGGAGCGCAAGTGCTTGTGGTTGGCGGAGGGGTGGCGGACCTTGCCGGTCTTGCTGATCCGGATCCGCTTGAGGAGGCCCTTGTGGGCTTTGTTCTTAGGCATTGGGGGCAAACTCCGGGCCCGGCGTAGGCGCGTGGGCAGGGTCGGAAGGGTAGACAGGCTCCGTACCGGCAGCAAGTGTCGGGCCGGGTTTTGACGCGGTTACGCCCGCTCCGGGGACATCAGCGATTCAGGGTCCCAGGCAGGCGTCGTCCGCGGCGTCGGGAATTTCGGTTCCGGTCAGGGGCCGCAGGGGCCGCCCGGCCAGGAAGTCGACGCTGAGTTCGGCGGTGCGGGTGATCCAGATATTGTCCCCGCTGGGCAGCGTAGGGGAAGTCACCCAGGCCGAGGAGCCGTCGTTGTAGAGCAGATGCTGGCCGCGGTTGCGATGGTTGGGGGCGTTAGTCCCGGGGTGGAAGTACTCCCCACGGACGGAGCGGAGGATGACCGGCGACCGATCGGCCAGGATCACGGCCCGCTTGCCGCTCATCCACAGGGGGCGTTCTCGGCCGAACATGATCTGGTAGCTGTAGGAGATTTCTTCCAGGGATCGCCAGTCGCTGGCCCCCGGATCGGCCTCGCCACGCACCGCGGTCGGGTTGCCCGGGCAGGCCAGGGCATCCAGATGCGTGTAGCCGGTTTTGGCGAGCGTGTAGAGATTGGCGGAGTTGGAGTGGCCCTTGCCCACATCCCACCACTTACCGCCCCCCAGGGCGGCGGCGGCGAGGGGCATCGAGTCGCGGTTGGATGTGGCGTAGGAGCCCATGGCCGCGGCCGTGGCGGCGAGGTTGCTCGAGCACAAGGCCCGGCGGCCCTGCTCGCGGACAGCGGTCATGACGGGCATGAGGACGCCGGCCCCAACCAGGAGGATCGCGGCGACCGACACCATGTCGGCGAGCCGAACGCGCAGGCCGCGGGGCGTCGCGGGGGCGTTCTCGAGCTTGAGCCGGTCCGACTCCGCGGCAACCTCCGACTCGATGAGAGCCATCGTCCGGTCAACAAGGTCGGCGGGGGCGGAGGTCGGGACGGTCGTGACCAGGTCGGCCAGGGCGCTATGGCGGCGGGCGCGGTCCCGGAGGGATGCGGGGACGCGGGCGGGCTCGTGCCCCTGCATGATCCACGCATCGAGCGCGGCTTTGTCGTCGGAGGTCAGTTCGGGCTCGGACATTCCCGCGGTAAGGCGGCGCGCCCGTAGGATCCGTTGAAACGTGACATCCGCCAAGGCCCCATGGACCTCGGCGTTGCACTCCAGAAGGCTCAATACGCCGGCCGCGGCCCGGGCGCGGAGCCGCTCGGGAGCGCCCTCAGCCCCGACACCCTCTGGGTTGAGGGAAGCTCCGAACAGGTCGTCGATGGCCTGGGCATCCTCGGGAAGCAGCGTCCACGGCTCGTGAGTAGCGATGGGTTCCGGGCTGGTGAGCTCTCTGTCGCTCATTTCTTGCTGATCCCTTCCGACACGGCGTTCCAGTGGCGTGCGAAGGAGGCCACGGCGGAATGCAGCCGGGACTTGACCGTCCCGAG
>JAEYVB010000376.1 GCA_023429345.1 Planctomycetota bacterium | reverse complement strand
GAGTAGGACAAGCCCACTTCTGGTTTTCGAGACCAGCCCATTCAGCCGCTCTGGCACCTCTCCGGGCTGCGAGCAGGAATCGTAGGCGGCCGCGCCGCCCCTGAAAACCCGCGGTTCCGTCGCCCCGGGCTCAATGCCCGGCCGGCGAGTACCAGAGCGGCGCCCCCGGCCCGAGCGGGATCCCGAGCCACACCCACCCCAGCAGGAACAGCGTCCAGACGACGAAGAAAACCACCGAGTACGGCAGCATCATCGCGATCAGGTTCCCGATGCCCGCATCTTTCTTGTATCGCTGCAGCACCGCCAGGATCACGATGATGTAGCTGTTCAGCGGGGTGATCGTGTTCGTCACCGAATCGCCCAATCGGTACGCCGCCTGCGTCAGTTCCGGCGAGATCCCGGCCATCATCAGCATCGGTACCAGGATCGTCGAGAGCGCCGTCCATTTCGCGCTCATCGAGGCCATCAGCATGTTGACGACCATCACCAGCAGGATCACCCCCACCAGCAGGAGCGAGCTCGGGAGCCCCGCGGCCACCAGCGCCTTCCCGCCCGCGTTCGCCAGCATGGCGTCCAGCCGTGAGAAACCGAAGCATTCGATGAACTGCGCCGCGAAGAACGCCATCGCGATGATCGGCGCCATGCTCGACATCGCGTAGACGAACGCCGCCGTCACGTGCGAGGCCGACCGGATCGAGCCGGTCGTCAGCCCGTAGGCCAGTCCGGGCACGAGGAACCCGACGAGGATCATCGGCACGATCGCCTGAGACCACCGCGGCTGCGGTGGGGGAGCCGGCAGCATGGACCCCGCTATCTCTGTGGCCTCAGCCGTCCGGAATGTGCCGCGCCCGCCGGACTCTGTCCGAGCCTCGAGCGTGAGCCCGCCTTCGGCCGACAGAACGCCCGGGATGGCCCGCTGCCCGCGCGCCGGTTCCCCCGTGGCCGTAAACACCCCCTCGGCCGGCGACGGCGTCAGCTCGACCCTCCCGTACCGCGGCGCGGGCGCCGGCATATCGCCCTCCAGCGGGGCGCCCGGCACCGCGAGCACCGCGACGAATCCCGCCACCGTCAGCGCGACCGCCAGAAGCGCCACCACCAAGCCCCGCCGCTCGATGCGCGTCAGCGGCTCATCCGCCGGGATCACCGCGAGCTCCCCGCGGGTCGCGTTCAGCCGCGGCTCCACGATCCGGGCTGTGACAAACCACCCGAGCAGCGTGAGCAAGAACGTTGACCCCGCAAGAAAGAACCAGTTGCAGGTCGCCAGGACGGTGTAGTTCGGATCCAGCACCCGCGCCCCCGCCTCGGTCAGCGGCGCAACAAGCGCATCCGTGGAGGCGATCAGGAGATTCGCCGAGAACCCGCCGGAGATCCCCGCAAAGGCCGCGGCGATCCCCGCCACCGGCGAACGCCCGTACGCCGCATACAGCGCCGCGGCCAGCGGCGGCAACACGATGTAGCCGGCATCGCTGGCGGTGTTGGACATGATCCCGAGAAACACGACCATCGGCGTCAACGCCCGGCCCGGGACGATCGACGCCAGGTACCGCATCGCGGCCCCGAAGAGCCCCGTCTTCTCTGCGACCCCGATCCCCAGCATGCTGACCAGCACAACCCCGAGCGGCGCAAAGTTGATGAAGTTCCGCACCAGGTTGGCCACCAGCCAGTAGATACCGTCGCTCGTAAGCAGGCTCCTCGGCCGGATCGGCGATCCCGCATCGACAAGCTCGATCACCGGCCTCCCGGTGGCATCGAGCTTCGCTTGGTGCACGCCGGCCCCGTCGGGACCGACCACCGTCTCCATCACCACACGCGGCCGCACCGGCTGCACGCTCCACTCCATCGCCGACCCCACCGCGGAGAGCGCGATGATGAGCAGGGTGGCGCCGAGAAAGAGGAACACCGGGTCCGGCAGTTTGTTTCCGAGCCGCTCGATCAATCCCAGCACACCCCCCGCGCCGGAACTCGGGGCAGTGGGGGCCTTGGACTCGTCGGGTGCTTGCATCGGCGATCTCCCGCGTCGGGGGCCGCCGCCCCCGCATCACGGGCGAGAAGATACCCGGGATCCCAGCACCGCCGCGACCCGGCGAAGGATCTCCTCCGGCTCGCTCATGCGGCCCGTCCCCACGTGCCGGCAGGCCTGCCAACCCTCCCCCGGGCCAACGAACTCGAACCCGTCCTCCGCCAGCGTCCTGGCGTTGCGCCGGGTGCTCGGCTGGGCCCACATCACAGAGTTCATCGCCGGGGCCAGGAGCACCGGTGTCCTGGCCCGGTCCACCGCGCTCAGGATCAGCGTCACGATGTCGTCGGTCATCCCGGCCGCCAGCTTGGCCATGCAGTCCATCGTGCAGGGGGCGACCACCACCACATTCGCCGCGCTCGCCAGGGATATGTGCTGCGGGTCCTGCGACTCCACGTGCTGCCACGCGCTCGTATAGACGGGACGCGCCGAGAGCGCCTGGAACGTCAGCGGCGTCACGAAGTGCGTAGCCGCCTCCGTCATCGCGACCGTCACCTGCGCCCCCGCCTGCGCCAGCCGGCTGACGACCGTCGCCGTCTTGTACGCCGCGATCCCGCCCGTCACGCAGACAACCACCCGTGCGCCGGCCGCGGCCTTCAGGTCGGGTCCCTCAGACGACGGGACGCTTGCTGGCCCCGGGTTGCTC
>JAEYVB010000340.1 GCA_023429345.1 Planctomycetota bacterium | reverse complement strand
CCCCGCCGGATCCCTCCCGGACCCTCCCGGAACCATGGACCTCTCCACCTCCACCCTCGGTCGCAGCGCCGATGCCGGCCTGATCCGCCCCCTCCCCGCCGGCCGCGCCGATGTCCTCCGCGAGCAGGATTCCTTCGCCGCCATGCTCGGCCGCGCCGCCCGCCCATCGGCCCAGACCGACGCCGAGCGGGCCCGCGAGGCCGCCCAGGACTTCGTCGCCCAGACCTTCATCCAGCCTTTCCTGAAGCAGGTCCGGGAGAGCGACCGCACGCCCGCGCCCTTCGGCCCCTCCCAGGGCGAGAAGCAGTTTCGTGCGCTGATGGATGTCGAACTTGCGCGGCGGCTCGTCCGCGCCCAGAGCTTTCCCCTCGTCGACCGTCTGGCACAGGACCTGCTGAGAGCGTCCCGAACCCCCGCCGCGCCCGCACCATGAACCACACCCAGCAACTCGAAGACCTCCTCGCCGAACTCCTCCGGGCGCACGAAGCGCTCCTGGAACTCGCCGCGGAGCACCGCGCCGCCCTCTCCAGGGCCGACGCCGCCGCCGTGCACGCCTGCGCCCTCCGCCACGCGGAGCTCGCCCGGCAGATCGAATCCCTCGAGTTCATCCGCCGCGACCTCATCGCCGCGCTCGCCCCCGGCCGACCCGCCACCACCATCACCGCCATCGCCCAGGGGCTCCCCGAGCCGGCCCGCACCCGCATCATCGCCGCCGCGGCCAGGCTCAAGGACGTCCTCCTCCGCGTCCAGCGCGAGATGGCGGTCCTGCGGGCGGCGACGCAGAGCCTCGTCGGGCACATGGAGGGCCTGATGCAGCAGGTCGCCCGCGTGCTGACGCAGGCGGGCACCTACGGCCGCTCGGGCCGCATCGAATCGAGGCAGCCGCTCCCCGCGGGCCTGGACCTCAGCCACTAGCGATCGGGACCACGCATGGGCCTCACCTCCAGCCTCTACCTCGGCAACTCGGCCCTGACCGCCGCCCAACTGGCGATCCAGGTCACCGGCAACAACCTCGCCAACGCCGCGACGCCCGGCTACTCGCGCCAGATCGCGACCCTCTCGCCGCTGCGCAGCAGCCTCTCCGGGCGCATCTCGGTCGGCACGGGCGTGCAGGTATCCGACGTCCGCCGGCAGGTCGATGAGGCGCTCCAGGCGCGTCTCTGGGGCGGCATGTCGCAGCACGGCGCCGCCGAGCAGCAGCACGCCGTGCTCTCCCAGATCGAATCCATCCTCGGCGAGCTCGGCGAGAACGACCTCTCGAGCGAGCTGTCGAAGTTTTTCAACTCCTGGTCCGAGCGGGCCAACCTCAGCCTCTCGAGCGCGGTGGTGGTCCAGCAGGGCCAGCGCATCGCCGACTACGTGCGCCGGCTCCGCAGCGACCTCTCCGACCAGCGTTCCCAGATGGACCGCCAACTCGGCCTCCAGGCCGGGGAGGCCAACGGGATCCTCACGCAGATCGCCGAGCTGAACCGCCACATCGCAAGCGCCCAATCCGCCGGCGGCAGCGCCGGAACCCTCCTGGACCAGCGCGATGAGCTTATCGGCCGGCTCAGCGAGTACATGGATGTCAGCGCCATCGAGCAGACTAACGGCTCGATGGACATCCTCGTCGGCTCGACGCCCGTCGTGATGGGCGGCACCTCCCGCGGCATCGAGCTCCGCCGCGAATCCGAGAACGGCGCGATCTCCGTCAGCCTCAACGTCGTCGAGGACGGGCAGCGGCTGACCGTCAGCTCCGGCGTCCTGGGCGCCGCGCTCGCCGAGCGCGACGGCGCCGTTACCGACGCGATCGAGCGGCTGGACCGGGTTGCCTCCCAGCTCATCTTCCAGACCAACCGCCTCCACGCCCTGAGCACCAACGCCGGCCGCCTGACCTCCACGAGCGCGTGGCGCAGCGTCGCCGGCCCCGACCGCGCCCTGGCCCTCAACGACCCCGCCAACACCACCTTCGCCGACCTCCCTTTCGCCGCGAAAAACGGCGGCTTCGAGATCCAGGTCTCCAGCCCCACCGGCGACACCCAGACCGTCTGGATCCCGGTCGACCTCGACGGCCGGAACGCCCTGGGAGACCCCGGGTTCGAGGACGACACCACCGCCGAAGACCTCGCCGCGGCCATCGACGCCGTGGGCGGCGTCAGCGCCACCCTCGGCGCCGACGGCCGCCTGCGTATCGAGGCCGACGCCGGGTACAGCTTCGCCTTCACCAAGGACACCTCCGACGTGCTCGCGGTGCTCGGCGTCAACAGCTACTTCACCGGTTCCGACGGGTCCGACATCAACGTCCGGACCGACCTCAAGGAGAACCCCAATCTCCTGGGCGTCGGCAAGATCGTCGACGGCGTCTTCGTCGAGAACGGCACCGCCCTGGCCATCGCCGGCCTGCAGGATGCGCCCGTCGAGGCCCTCGGCGGCCGGAGCATCAGCCAGAACTGGATCGAGGCCGCCCAGAGCTTCGGCGTCCGCACCGACGCCGCCCGCAACCAGGCCCAGGCCGCGGGCATCGTCCGCGCCAGCCTCGAGAACCAGCGCGCATCCGTCAGCGGCGTCAGCGTGGACGAGGAGTCCATCAACCTCCTGACCTACCAGCGACAGTACCAGGGCGCGGCCCGCTTCATCACCGTCGTCGATGAGCTGACCCAGACCCTGCTCGCCCTCGTGTAAGGCCCACCACCATGAGCTCGATCCCTTCCAACCTGAGCCGGGCGCCCAACCTCCTGATCGCGCAGGGCTCGCTCGCCTCCATCACCCGCAGCAACCTCTCGCTCTTCCAGGTGCAGGAGCAGATGTCCACCGGGCGCGCCATCAACCGCTTCAGCGACAACTCGGTCAAGGCCGCGACGATCTCGGTCCTCGACGACCGGCTCGACCGGATGGCCCAGCGACGGCGCAACCTCGACCACGCCGACGGGGCCCTCTCGGCCCTGGACCAGGCCCTCGCCGACGCCAACGACCTCGTGCTCGAGGCCCGCTCGATCGCCTCCGCGCAGGTCGGGCTCGGCTCGAGCGCCGAGGAACGCGAGTCCCAGGCGCAAGTCATCGACTCCCTCATCCAGGGCCTCTTTGGCATCTCCAACCGCACATCCGTCTCCGGGCATATCTTCGGCGGCTCCGCCCCCGGCACACCCCCCATCGAGCACATCCTCGGCGGCTACCGCTACAAGGCCCACGGCGAGGGCCTCCTCACCGACCTGGGTATCGGCTCCAACATCCCCATCACGCTCGGCGCCGGCAGCGCCATCGGCTCCACCTCCGCCCGTGTCCAGGGCACCGTCGATATGGACCCCGTGCTCACCGGGAGCACGCTGATCGCCGACCTCGAGGGCGCCCGCGGCCTGGGCATCGAGCTCGGCGTCATCGAGTTCAGCTTCGACGGGGGCCCGCGCACGCAGATCGACCTCGCCGGCGCGGAGGATGTCCAGACCGTCGTCGACCGCATCACGCGGGCCATCGAGGACTACGAGGCCGCCAACAGCGTGACCATCCTCGGCCCGGGCGGCGTCAGCTTCGCCGGAGGCTCGCTCAGCATCGATGTCGCCGCGGGCGGGCCGCCCGACCCCGAGCTCCACTTCTTCGATACTTCCGCCGGTGTGATCGCCCAGGACCTCGGCCTGGCCGGCATCCCGTTCGCCGCCGGCAACGCGCTGGGCGCCGACCTCCAGCCGCGCCTGACCTGGAACTCCCCCATCACCTCCCTCGCCGGCGTGACCGGCCCCCTGGGCCAGATCCGCATCCGGAGCATGGGGCAATCCCGCATCGTCGACCTCTCCTCCGCTCAGACGATCGAGGACATCCGCAACCTCATCCAGGGCACGGGCCTCGGTGTCCGCGTCGAGATCAACGAGGCCGGCACCGGCATCAACGTCCTCAACGAGGTCGCCGCCGGGCGCACACAGGCCCTGGGCATCGAGGAAATCGCCGGCCAGGGGCTCACCGCCAGCCGCCTGGGGATCCGTTCGCTCGGCCAGGACACCCGGGTGAGCGACTTCAACGACGGCCGCGGCGTCCAGATCGCCCACGGCGGCGTGGACCCGGTCAGCGGCCTGCCCGACCCCGCCCGCGATGTGGATTTCTCCGTCACCCTGGGCAACGGCACGAGCTTCAACGTCGACCTCCGCCCGGAAGACCTGACGACGGTGCAGGCGATCCTCGACCGCATCAACAATCAGGCCGCGGCCGCGGGCCTGACCGTGCCGACGGACTTCGAGGCGCGGCTTGGGGATGACGCCAACGGCATCGTGCTCGCCCAGGATGCGGGCCTTGGCGGCCAGATCACAGTGGAAGCCGAGAACAACTCCCTCGCCGCGGAGCACCTCGGGCTGACCACGCTGACCGACGACGGCTCGGGGCAGTTCCGCGGCCAGGACCGCGCGACCGTGCGGGTGGACAATCTCTTCACGATGTTGATCGATCTCCGCGATGCTCTGCGGAACGACGACACGATTGGCATAACGCTTGCGGGAGAGCGGCTGGAAGGCACGACGGAGCGGCTCGCGCAGACGCGGGCGACCGTCGGGGCCTACGCCCAACGCGTCCAGAGCGGCGCGAAGGAGCTGGACGAACAGGAGTTGCTGGACTTGAGCATCCGGAGCGAACTGCGGGACCTGGACTACACCGAGGCGGCGGTGCGGCTGAACATGCTTCAGCTGCAGTTGCAGGCCGGGCTCCAGGTCACCGCCCAGAGCTTCGGCCGGACGCTGCTGGATTTCCTGGGATGACAAACGCGGGGAGCCGGCGTTCCACGCCGCCCCCCGGCTGAGGAGGCCCGCGGCCGAGCGCGGGCCGGTTGGAAAGGGCCCGCGGAGGCGGGCCGCCCGGCGTGTCGCCGGGAAGTTCGAGGAATCAAGGTGCGGCCTATCCGCCGCCGGAGCTCGCCGATGGATGTGCGAACTACTCGTTTCGGGGTGATCCAGATCGCGGAGGACCGCGTCATCACCTTCCCCCGCGGCCTGCTGGGCTTCCCGCTCGCCAAGCGGTACTGCCTCCTCGAGCCCGGGGATGACGCCTGCTTCTTCTGGCTGCAGTCGCTGGACGACCCGGCCCTGGCCTTCGTCGTCACCGACCCGGCGCTGTTCGTGCCGGAGTTCTCGGTGCCGATCCGGCCGGAGCAGATGGGCGACCTGGCCCTGGACCGGCTGGAGGATGCGCAGGTCTTCGTGATCGTCAACAAGGTTGACACCACGCTGACGGGCAACCTGCAGGGGCCGCTGGTCATCAACACCCTCACCCGCCAGGGGGAGCAGATGGTGCTGGCCGAAAAGCGGTGGACGACGCGGCACCCGCTGGTGCGCGTGAGCGAGCCGGCCAAGGCCGCGACGGCCTGACGGCGATTCATTCGCGGCTCGGAGAGCCGCTGTTGTGGATGATGCGGGAAAGAGACTCCACGCTCGCGCCACGGTGGGCGCGGGAGCCAGCCTAGGAAGGAGCCGACGGATGCTGGTGCTATCACGTCAGCGCGATGAAACGATCATGATCGGCGACGAGATCGAGATTACGGTCGTCGATATCCGGGGCGACAAGGTGCGCCTCGGCATCACCGCGCCGACGAGAATCGCGGTACACCGCAAAGAGGTGTACGAGGCCATCAAGAAGGAAAACGAGCAGGCGGCGGCGTTCAACGACCGCCTGAACAACGGGGACCTCGACGTCATCCGGCGGGCCATCTCGCCGGGGCCGTCCAGGACGAGGACCCCGCAGCCCGCGCGTCGGACGCTCGCGGCCGGGAGCGCGTCGCCCCTGCCCAGCGCCACGCCCCCGCGCTCCCCCGACGGACGACGGACCGCCTGAACGACCCTGAGGAACCGCCCGGGGCATTTCCCGCCCCGCGGAGCAATCACGGAGGATTGCAACCATGGCCCGGATCAACACCAACGTCCCCAGCCTCGTCGCCCGCGCCAACCTGCAGCGGACATCCAACGAGCTCGACATGCGGCTCCAGCGCCTGTCCACCGGCCTGCGGATCTCCCGCGGGGCCGACGACCCGGCGGGGCTGATCATCTCCGAGCGCCTGCGCTCCGACCTGCGCGGCACCGACCAGGGCATCAAGAACGCCGAGCGCGCCTCGTCGGTGATCGCCACGACCGAGGGCGCCCTCTCGGAGGTCAGCGACATGCTGAACTCCATCCGGGCGCTCATCGTCGAGTCGGCCAATACCGGGGCGAACTCCCCCGAGGAACGGCGGGCCAACCAGCTCCAGATCGACTCGGCCATCGACTCGATCACGCGCATTGCCAACACCGCGAGCTTCGGCGGGCTCAAGCTCCTCAACGGCTCCCTCGACTACACCCTCTCGGGGGTCAACGCCTCCGAGATCGCCAAGGCCCAGGTCTTCGGCGCCAGCTTCATGGGGACCGCCCAGCCCAAGATCGACGTGGATGTGCTCGCCTCGGCCCAGCGCGGGGCCCTCTTTGTGCGCGGGGACTACGCCTCCAACCCGGCGGCCAACGGCACGCTGCTCTCCACGCAGACGCTGCAGATCAGCGGTTCGCGCGGGGTCACCGAGTTCACCTTCCCCTCCGGCACGAACCTCTCGGCGATCGCGGCCTCGATCAACGGATCCACGGCCGCCACCGGCGTGCGCGCCCGGCTCATCAACCCCGCGGACCTCAGCTCCGGCCTGGTCTTCGAGTCCTCCGGGTATGGGTCCGGGGAGATGATCTCGGTCACCAGGCTGAACGTCGTCAGCAACGCCGCGAGCGAGTGGCAGACCTACAACATCGCCGCCAACGGGAACGTGCCCGATTTCGGGCCGCCCTTCCCCTGGGCCACGATGATCGGCGCCGGGACGCTGGCGGAATCCGCCAACGACAAGGGGCGCGACGTGAGCGCGCTGGTCAACGGCACGCTGGCGACGGGCAAGGGGCTCGAGGTCTCGGTCAGCACGCCGGCGCTGAGCGCCAAGCTGCTGCTCGACGAGACGTTCGCGACCGACCCCGCGGCGGCGGTCTCGAGCTTCTACATCACCGGGGGCGGCTCGCTCTTCCAGCTCGGGCCGCAGGTGACGGCGCAGCAGCAGACCAACCTGGGCATCCAGTCGGTAGCGGCCTCAAGCCTGGGCGGGACGCTGGTGGAGGGGACCATCCAGTTCCTGAACTCGCTGAAGGAAGGCAACTCCAACAGCATCGCGGCCAGCGCCTCGCGGAACGACTTCTCCTCGGCGAGCGAGATCCTGGACGCGGCCATCGACGAGGTGGCGATCATGCGGGGGCGGCTGGGCGCCTTCGAGCGGAACGTGCTCCAGACTAACGTCCGGTCGCTGCAGTCGGCCTTCGAGAACCTGACCGCCAGCGAGAGCAAGATCCGCGACGCCGATTTCGCGGTGGAGACCGCGGCGCTGACGCGGGCACAGATCCTCCAGAGCGCCGGGACCACCGTCCTGGGGCTGGCGAACCAGAGCAGCCAGCAGATTCTCCAGCTGCTCGGGTAAGGAGGGGCCCGGCCGATAACTGGCCGCGGACCTGACGAGAACCAGATCGATCACGGCGAACCCCGCTGGCGCAGGCCGGCGGGGGTTTTTCCGTGAGGGTTCTCTCATTTTTTTTGTCGGAATGATCCGCGCCACTTAACTCGCCCCCCAGGGTCGTCGATGTCCAGTGTGGCCCCAGAGGCGTTCTCCGGGACCGCGTCCGGCATGGATGCCGGAGGACGGGCACGAAAAACGGCCCGCGAAGACCAGTAGGGCCGCGGATGCGGCCGACAACGTGACGGTTTCGACACACCACGTCGGCCGCTCATCACGGAGGATCGAATCATGAGTCGGATCAATACGAATGTGCAGTCTCTTCTGGCCCAGCGCGTGCTCGGGCAGAACCAGAAGGGTCTGCAGCAGTCGCTGGAGCGGCTGAGCACGGGTCTGCGGATCACGCGGGGCAAGGACGACCCGGCGGGTCTGATCGCGTCGGAGAACCTGCGTTCGGAGCTGAAGTCCATCAACGCCGCGGTGAGCAATGCCGAGCGTGCGGACCAGGTCGTGAACATCGCCGAGGGCGGCCTGCAGGAGGTTTCGAGCCTCCTGACGGAGCTGCAGGGCCTGATCACGACGACGGCCAACTCGGCCGGCCTGTCGCAGAGCGAGAAGGAGGCGAACCAGCTGCAGATCGACTCGATCCTGCAGACGATCGACCGCATCTCGAGCGCGACGAGCTTCCAGGGCACCAAGCTGCTGAACGGCAACTTCGACTACAAGGTCGAGCAGGTGGCCGACGGCATCTCCGACTACAAGATCAACGGGGCCAAGTTCAACAACGCCGCCCTCGACGTGAACGTCCTGGTGACGCAGTCGGCCCAGCAGGCCGGCCTGTTCCTCTCCATGGGCGGCACCTCGATCAACCTGGGCGGGTCCAACGGCGCGTTCACCCTCGAGGTCTCGGGCTCGCTCGGCAGCCGCCAGCTGACCTTCAGCTCCGGCACGACGATGGCCCAGGTCGCCGCGGCGATCGGCTCCTACTCCGACATCACCGGCGTCGAGGCGACCGCCTCGTCGACGGGCGTCAAGCTCGAGAGCTCCGAGTGGGGCGAGAGCAAGTTCGTCTCGGTCAAGGTCGTCAGCGACGGCGGCGTGACCGGCTCGAACGTGGGCGTGTACAAGATGACGGCGGACGACTTCAACAGCGCCGACGCCTCGACCGAGGTCGCCTTCAACCACAACGACGCCCAGAACGGCATCCGCGACCTGGGCCAGAACATCGGCGCGACGATCAACGGCATCGCCGCGACGGCCAACGGCAAGACGGCCCGGATCAACACGGACTTCCTCGACGTCGAGCTGACCCTCGACGACACGACCTCGACCACGCTGGGCGAGGTGGGCACGGGCAAGGCCTTCTCGATCACCGGCGGCGGCGCTGACTTCCAGCTCGCCGGGCAGGTGGACATCGCGGGCAAGGTGAGCATGGGCATCGGCGACGTGGCCACCCGCAAGCTGGGTGACGCGGTCACCGGCTGGCTGAGCTCCATCGGCGCGGGCCAGGACAACAACCTGGTCACCGGCGATGCGAACGCGGCCCAGCAGATCGTGTCCAAGGCCATCGACGAGATCGCCTCGATGCGTGGCCGTCTGGGCGCCTTCCAGAAGAACACGATCGGCGCGACCATCCGCAGCCTCGGCGTCGCCGCCGAGAACACCGCGGCCGCCGAGAGCATCATCCGCGACGCCGACTTCGCGACGGAGACGGCGCAGATGACCCGCAACCAGATCCTGGTGGCGGCCTCGACGAACGTCCTCTCGCTGGCCAACCAGAGCCCGCAGAGCGTTCTCCAGCTCCTGGGGTAAATCCCGGCTAAGCAGGCCACTTTCAGCCCCGGGCTTTTCGAGCCCGGGGCTTTTCTTTTTGGATAGGGCGGCGCGGGCCGATC
>JAEYVB010000261.1 GCA_023429345.1 Planctomycetota bacterium | reverse complement strand
CGGCGCGTTCCGCGATGTGCTCGCGGTCGCCGCCGAACTCGGCATTATCGCGCCGTGAGCCCTACTTCTTCTCGACGCACAGGCAGCTCGCGCCGATCTCCGTGTCCGCATCCGCCCAGGCTTTCCTGAACCTCGCCTCGACGCTCGCCGCCTCCGGCTTCTTCTGCGCCTTGAGCGCCTCGGAGAGCCCGTAGAGCGACCAGCCGTTCTCCGGCCACGCCTTCAGGTCCTTGCGGTAGACCTCCTCCGCCTCCGCGAAACGGTCCGACGCCAGCAGGATCGCCCCGAGCGCATGCCGCGAAGGCTGCACCCAGTCCGGCGGCTCCATGTACATCAGCCCATCCTCCAGCCTCGCCGCCTCGCGGAGCTTGGCCACCGCCCCGTCCGCATCGCCGTCCCGGTAGCGGATCTCCCCGTCCAGCACCAGCTCCGCGATCGCCAGCACATCGTGGGCCTTGTTGATCGCCATGATGGCATCCTTCGGCACCGCCGCCGCGGCCTTGCGGAACGCCTCCTGCTCCGCCCGGGCCTCGGTCAGTTCGCCCTTGGCGTTGTGGGCGCTGGCCCGACCGAAGTGCCAGAGCGCGATCGTGATCGGCAGGATCTCCGGCGGCTTCTGCACCTTCAGCAGTTCGTCCCACTCCCCGAACCGCAGGAGCGCCTCGATCTCGATCGCCGCGACCGAGTCCGCGATCGGCGCGTTCTCCATGAGCCAGTCCTTGGGCACCTTGCTCAGCATCGCCCGCGCTGCGCTGATGGCCTCCGCCTTCCGCCCCTGCATCATGCACGCCCACGAAAGGAAGTGGTCGTTGTGCGCCATGTACAGGCGGTAGAACCCCTGCCTGGGGGAGATCTTCCTGTACTCCCCGTCGATCTTTGACGCCCGCCGGTTCTGCTCCGCCGCCTGGTCCCACTCACCCACGCGCACGTCGATGTGCGCCGGCATGTGCACCAGGTGCCCCGACGCCGGCACCAGCGTCCGCAGCCGATCCGCCGCGGGCACGGCCTTCTCCGGATGCTTCGAGGCCTCGCAGGCGTGGATATACAGGTGGTTGGCCCCGGGGTGGTCCTCGTCGAGCTCCATCACCCGCTCCAGCGTTGCCAGCACTGCGGGCGTCTCCGGCCGCGGGTTTCCCTCCCTGTCCCAGAGGTCCCACGGCCGCAGGTCCATCAGCGCCTCGGCGTAGAGGTTCCCGACATCCGCGTCGTCATCATGCTCGCGCCAGACCTTCGCCATCGCGTCGGCGTACGCCTTGTCGAGCCCGGCCCGTTCCTCGAACGTGAGCGGGACCTTCCCCGAAGACGGGTCCGCGTACCGCTCCGCCAGCGCCGCGATCAGCGCCCGCTCGACCTCGCTCGCCCCCGGCGCCAGCTCCCGCGCCTTCTCGAGGGCCTCCCACGCCGCCCGCGACCGCTCCTCCGTCATCGCAGGGTTGTTGATGTGCGGCCCGTGGCAGAGCGCCACACCCCACCACGCCATCGCGCACGTCGGGTCCAGCTTCGCCGCGTGCTCGAACGACCGGATCGCCTCGTCGTGGTTGAACGCGTACGCCCACGTCAGCCCCTGGTCGAAATACTTCTGTGCCTCGGGCGACTTCGTGCTCACCGCGCGTTTGTGCGGCCCCATCCCCTCAAAGAGCGGCGGGGCATCCAGGCGCGTGCTCATCGAACCCAGTTCGGTCGTGATCGGCTGGCAACCGCCCGCCAGCAAGAGCAGAAGCGAAGCCGGAAGCGCAGCAAGAACGCGGGTTCTCATGGTCCTCTCCTTGTCGGTAGTGGCCGCCCGCGGCCGGGGGGCAAACAGGGCGATTCACCCTAGGCACCCCGCCGCGACCCGGGCAAACGCCCTCTAGTACATATCCGACATCCACGGGGCCCCCCCCGCGAACACCCCGGCCGCGGCATGGACCGCCCCGGCATCCCCGTCGCACCGCCCGAGCTGGGCGAGCTGCTCCGCCGTGAAAAGCCCGCTGTACAAACTCGCCATCGCATTGATGTCGACCCTGAGATCGCCCCGCCCTCCGCGTTCCGCCACCCCCTGCCCACCCGCGACCCGCACAACCCAGCGGCCTTCGTTGCGCGGCAGCAGCGGATCCCGGACATCCAGATGAACTTCGCCGTTCTCCCGCCGATACCCGCGTGCTGAAATCGCCCCGGGCAGATCCGTAATCCGGATCATCCAGTGATCCCGCAGCCGAACCTGGTACCGCTGCTCTGCCAACAGCGCCGTCAGCGGGTGCAGCGGCCCGCCAAAGAACACGACCTCATCGCCCGTCGACGAAAAATCCGCCAGCAGCGCGAGCAGCCGCCGCCCGGCGCGCGCCGTCGTGAACGCGAGGTCCGACAGCACGATGTTGTGCCTCCCGCGCTGCGCATCGCGCTGCTGGGTGAGGTACAGGTACCCCTCGATCTCATCCGCATCGTTCATCGCGGCGAACCCGTGATACTCAACATCCCAGTTCCGCTCGACCCGCCCCCACGCGTACTCGCCGCGGTCCAGCGGCCCATCGAAGCATGCCGCAAATCGCTCGTAGCAGGCCCGCACGCCCGCCCGGTCCCGCTCATCAACCGCGCGCACCCGCATCGTGCGGTCGCGGCAGTCGATGTTCGCGAGCGGGAGCCGGTACTCGAAGCGGTGCCCCGCCTGCTCGTACCCCACCCGCCGGTACAGCGGCTGCGTCGCGGGGTACAGCCCCGAGAGCGGCACCCCCGAGTCGGCGATCTCCCGCACCGCCTCCGCCATCATCGTCCCCGCCACGCCCATCCCCCGGGCCTCGGGCGCCACCCCTACCCCCGCTATTCCCACCATCGGCACGCCGCGGCCGCCGAAAAACTCCCCCATCGGGATCCGCAGCAGGCAGCCGAGCAC
>JAEYVB010000223.1 GCA_023429345.1 Planctomycetota bacterium | reverse complement strand
GTGCCGGACCTGTCGTGCCTGCCGGAGGGGACCGAGGCGCCCTGCCCGGAGTGCGGGGAGCCGCTGCCGCTGGATGCGGCGGTGACGGAGTGCCCGGCGTGCGGGGCCGCGGTGGATGTGGGGGAGGCGCTGGTGGCGCGGCACGGGCCGGACATCCTGGCGGACTGCTATCCGGAAGAGGGCGATCCGGCCGATGAAGAGGGTCTGACCGCCTCGGCGGTGTCGTGCGGCTGCGGCTACAACCTCGCCGGTCTGCCCCCGACCGGCGCCTGCCCGGAGTGCGGGCAGCGCTACTCGAAACGCGAGATCATCCGGCGCGGGCTCCGCTAGGGAGCGGCGGCCGCGGCCGTGTTGCTCCTTTCCCCTCCTCTCGTGGAGATACGCGCATGGAGTTTCTGACGCAGTTGTGGCTGCCGATCCTGGTGTCGGCGGTGGTGGTGTTTGTCCTGTCGTTCCTCCTGTGGGCGGTGCTGCCGTTCCACCACAAGGACTACAAGACGGTGCCGGACGAGGCGGGGCTGACGGCGTACCTGAAGGGGGCGGGGATCCCGGCGGGGAACTACGCCTTCCCGAACTGCGCGACAAGCAAGGAGAAGCGCGGGGAGGAGTTCACAAAGCGGTGGAAGGAGGGGCCGACGGGGCTCCTCTCGGTGTGGCCGAACAACTTCAGCATGGGCCGGAACCTGGCCCTGACCTTCCTGGTGTTCCTCGTGGTGAGCGTGCTGATCGGGTACCTGGCGTCGCACGCGCTGGGGCGGGCGGTGACGCCGATGGCGATCTTCCGCTTCGCGGGGACGGCGGGGGTGCTGGCGTACTCGTTTGCGTTCCTGCCCAACGGGATCTGGTTCAACGCCACGCCGTCGGCGCTGGTGCGGAACATCGTGGACGGCGTGGTGTACGGGCTGGCGACGGGGGCGGTGTTCGCGCTGCTGTGGCCGGGGGCGTGAGGTCGGCGTAGCGCTGCCGCGACCCAGGAGAAAGGGCGGCCCGGGTGTGCCGGGCCGCCCGCGTTAGTTTTCTCAGACGCGTGCGCGGCTCAGCGCATGGGCAGGGAGATGCTGATGTCCCTGGGCTCGCCATCGCCGAGCTTGACGGCGGTGTTGGTGTCGAGGATGGTCACGAGGTTGCCGCTGTCGAGCCGGCCGAGCACCTCGGGGCGGAAGATCCAGCCGCCGCCGGTGCCGCTGCCGCTGGCGGACTTGATCACGTCGATGTGCAGGGCGCCGACGTCGGTCAGCTTGACATCGGGCCGCAGGTTGAGCTCGAAGGAGCGCTCGGAGTTGTTGCCCCAGAGCTCGCCCGCGCCGCTGCTGGTCTCGGCGAGGACCTCGCTGCCGCGGCGGACGACGATGCGGACGGATTCGTCCCGGTTCTTGTCGTCGTCGACGGTGTGGAGCGTCACGAGCATGCTGTCCACCATCGGGACGGGCGGGGGCGTGACGATGAAGGTCCTGGGCGGCTCGGGGACGAGGACGGCGGCCGGGCGGTCGCGCTCGATGATGATGGCGTCGGGCGCGGGCTCCTCGATGAGGACGGCCTCGGGGCCGCCGAGGAGGATGCCCTCGCGCTCCTCGATGACGGTGAGCGGGCGGTCGAGGTCGACGAGGACCTGGGCGTTGGCCGCCTTGCCGCGGTTGTCCTTGACGCGGTACTGGAAGGTGTCGTTGCCGCTGGCGCCGCTGTTGGCCTTGTAGGCGATGGTGTTGTCGGCGTTGATGGTGACCGTGCCCTTGCCGGCGCCCCAGGCGCGCTTGACGAAGAGCGGATCGGCGTCGGCGTCGGTGTCGTTGGCGAGCACGTCGATGTTGGCGGTGGTGCCGACGGGCACGGAGGCCTGGTCGTCCAGGGCCACGGGGGCTGTGTTGCAGCCGACGAGGCCCATCGAGAGCGCGGCCAACGCGCCTCCGATCGTCCATGTGGGTGTACGCATGTCTTTCCCTCCCTTGTGTTCCAGGCGCGGGCGGTATTGCCCGGGGTTTCAAGACACGGGCACGGAGGCCCGCGTCACGCGGAATTCAAGGGCAGGCCTGGGCGAGGTCGACGGTGGCGCCGGGCGCGTTAACAGTGGTCCACCCGGGCTGCTGCCGCAGGGACCGGATCAGGGCCGCCATGTCGCCCCGGAGCGGGGCGGTGAAAACCATCTCAGCACTGGTGATGGGGTGGCGGAACCCCAGCAGGGGGGCGTGGAGGGCCTGGCGGTTCATGATGGGGTCGGCATCGGCCTGGGCCGGGTAGGGGTAGGGGCGGCCGCCGTACATGTCGTCGCCGACGATGGGCCATCCCAGGTGGGAGAGGTGGACGCGGATCTGGTGGGTGCGGCCGGTCTTGAGTTCGAGTTCCACCAGCGTGTAGCGGTCGGCGGGGCTCGCGGCGTGGGGGTTGTAGTGCTCGCGGACGCGGTAGATGGTGATGGCGTTCTTGCCCTGCTCGTCGTGGCGCACCACGTACTTCTCGCGGTACCCCTTCTCGCGCGAGGGGTGCGGGCCGACCGGCAGCTCGATCACATCGGCCTGCGGCTCGATGCGGCCGTGGACGACGGCGAGGTAGCGCTTGTCGACGCGGCGGTGCTCGAACTGGTGGCCAAGCTTCCAGTGAGCCTCGTCGTCTTTGGCGAAGACGATGCAGCCGGAGGTGTGGCGGTCGAGCCGGTGGACGACGCCGGGGCGGGCGAACTCGGTGCCGACGGTGGAGAGGGCGCCGCTGGCGTTCTTCTGGAAGTGGAAGGCCAGGGCGTTGATGAGGGTGCCGCGGAGGTGAGAGCGAGCCGGGTGGACGATGATGTCCGGACGCTTGTTGAGGACGATGAGGTGCGCATCCTCGTAGAGGATGTCGAGCGGGATGTCCTCGGGCCGGATCTCTTTGGAGGGCGGCGGGGGGATCAGGACCTCGATGGTGTCGCCCTTGCGGAGGACGGTCGAGGCTTTGGGCTGCCGGCCGTTGACGACGACGCCGCCCTGGTCGATGAGCTTCTGGAGCTGGTTGCGGCTCATGAAGCCGATGCGGTCGGTGAGGTACTTGTCGAGGCGCTTGCGGAGGTCGCTCTTGAGCTCGAAGGTGACGCGCGGCAGCTCGGCATCGTCGTCGCCAGCGCCCGCGGTCTCGTCCGCGAGGCGGCGGATGGCGTCGGGGTCCACCTTCCCGGAGGGGAGGAGGAGCTCATCGTTGAGGGTGATGCGCTCGTCGGCGCCGCTTGCGTCGGGCGGCGGCCCCTGGCCGGTCATGGCTGTCCGGGTGCGGGGG
>JAEYVB010000182.1 GCA_023429345.1 Planctomycetota bacterium | reverse complement strand
GTTATGCTGGACTTCAATGGCGACGCGCAGCGCTGGCGAGCAGGAGCGGCAAGGCAGCACCGAGAAGCCCGCAGAGCCGGGCATCTCGGTGGCACGGTTAAGGGGCGATCTTGGTGCCACCCCGCCGGGAAGCTCTATCAAGTGGAAGTGAAAGCAGGGTCGGGACGTGTCCGCGCGTCGCAGGCTGCTAAGGATGCAGCGCTTCGCCGCGGCCAAGGGAGAATCATCGGCAGGAATGCCGATCCACGTGTGCGGGATGTACAGGATATCATCCGTACCATCTACATCTGGCTATAGCGCGGCTGTTTCAAAAGGAATGCAGATGGCGACACTGTCGCAACTACGAAAGGTCGTACTGCAGGAGATCTCGAGCGAACTTAGCGTACGCGGCATTGTGCATCGGCGAAAGGGGCAAGACTTCTGTATGCCCACCCGCACTGGATGGGGATACATGCATGTCACATTCGTGCCGCATCCGGGAACTGACTTTGAGATCGAGGTGAGCGGGGGCGTGCGGATTGACGCCGTTGAGCAACTGGTAGAAGGGCAAGAGCCGGGGCGCAAGAATGGGGAATCTATCACGCTCGGAGTGTCGCTAGAGGATTTGATGGGAGTCTGGGGGCTGCTTCGATGGACGATAGCAACATCCTCTGATGTACATCGTGTCGTCGTCGATCTCGTTGACAAGAGTGAACAGTTTCTGCTCCCATACATAAGGAGGTACTGTGATCCTCGACAGGCCCTTGAGGCGTTGGCTGGGCCGGAGGAACTCGCGAAGCAGCATATGCCAATAATGGAGCGGCGAGCCTACAGGCTGCTGGCACTGGCGGCGCTCGTGGGGACGCCGGCGGAGTTCGAGCGTGAGGTAGGCAGGTGGGAGCTGGAGCTGGGGCGAAAGGGAACAGTAGATATGCATCGGTATCGCGAATTCTGCGAGATGCTTCGGCAATCGAATATGGACTTCGGGGGCAATGCTGGCGCGTAGTCTCGCTTCGGAATGCGAAAGGCAGTCGCTGCGGGTTTAGAATGAGCGGTGTCGGCGCCGTAATTGTAAGGCAGCAGGGCGGCTGGTGGCTGGCGTAGTGTTCCACTGTTGGGCCCAAGGTCGATTGGCGAGGACAATAATGCTCACGCGAGTTTCGGCGACGATGCGCGGCGCGGACCTCGGCCGAGATGGCGCAGCGGAAGTGCCGGAACAACGCCGAAGGACTTGGGATGTCGAGGGGGACCAGCCGCTCACGCAGCGCGGTGGTAGGAGCGGAGCAGGCCATCGAGCAGTAATCGCCTTCCTCCGAGCTGCTCCCTGAGCACCCGATTCTCCTCCCGCAGATTCTCGATCGCGTGCTGCTGGCGCTGATTGAGCCAGCCGGCGAGCAGAACGCCTGGAGGTGGATGCCTGCGTTCATCGGGGCAAGGTACAGGTTCCCCGGCCGCGGCGGGCGGGCGCGCCGAAGAGGGGCTCGATCAACCTACCTGCCCCCGCGGGGGCTTCCGCAGAACCGGAACGGTGTCATTGCAGTCTGCGAGCTTCAGAATCGCCGGCCATGTCTCTCCCGCAGCCGCGGCGGATGCCGCGAACCGTTATGCACGCCCTATTCGAGAACGGCCTCGCCATAGGGCGGGGCCGTTGTCGTTTTTGAGGGCGTGGTGGCCAAATGGTCGAACCGGGTCGGTCGCACAGCGGCCGCTACGGTTTGGCTCGGCGATGTGGCTGCGGGTATGCTGGACTTCAATGGCGACGCGCTTACCCCCGAGCGCGGGTGGAACTGCTGGAATCTCGATAATGTGCTCCGGAAATGCCCGCCCCTCGCAAAACAATCTTCGTGCCAATCCGCGGGGGCCTGAGGGGGGTAGGCGCGACCGGTATCGCGTGGTATAAGTGCCTTCGCCGCACCTTCGTGCGACGAAACTGAGGTGTTTGATGACAACATGGGCAAGAGCGTGGGCCATCCTTGCGGCCGGGCTGTGCGTGGTCGTCGCGGGGGAACGGGCGGCGGCGCAGAACCCGGTTTCCCGGACAATCGTGTATCAGGGGCGGCTGCTGAACGGTGGGCAGCCGGCGGCGGGCTCCGCCTTGATGTATTTCGAGGTGTTCAGCGCCGCGACGGGCGGAACGGTCGTCGCGCAGGTCGGTACGCCGACGACGCCGGTCACCGTCCCGCTCGACGATGGACGCTTCACCGTTTCGCTGCCCTTCAACACGGCGCAGATGTACGACGGCAAGGAGCGTTGGCTGCAGATCCACGTGCGCGACGGCCAGAACTTCGTCGCGCTCTCGCCGCGGCAGCGGCTGGCGCCAGCGCCGTTCGCGAACTACGCCCTCGACATCCCCGCGCCGTTCAAGGGGTTCGAGGTTCTCCCGGGGTACGGGCCGGTCTACAGCGGATCGGCGAACGTCGGGATCGGCGTGACCAACCCCGTGCACCGCCTGCACATCGGCGGCAACGGCGGCACGGGCCTCCTCGGGATGCGGATTTCCAACAGTTCGACGCAGGGGCATTGGGACCTGGTGGTCGGCGGCACCGGGAACAGCTTCCC
This sequence comes from Planctomycetota bacterium, assembly GCA_023429345.1. Classification (GTDB taxonomy): domain Bacteria; phylum Planctomycetota; class Phycisphaerae; order Phycisphaerales; family UBA1924; genus JAEYVB01. The sequence goes on along the minus strand of JAEYVB010000182.1, from coordinate 8,928 downwards.
CGGCGGGCTTGCGATCGCGGACGAATCGGTCGCGCGGCTGGTCATCACCGAAGCGGGGAACGTCGGGGTCGGGACCACGACGCCGGAGCGCAAGCTGGATGTCAACGGCTGGGCGCGTGTCCACGTCTTCGAAGTCACCGGTGGGTCGGACGTCTCCGAGGCGTTCCAAGTCAACGCGGACCGGACGGTCGAGCCCGGCATGGTCGTGTGCATCGATCCGGAACGGCCGGGCGAGCTGCGGCTGTCGGACGGGGCCTACGACCGCACGGTGGCCGGCGTGGTGAGCGGCGCGGGCGGCATCAGCACCGGCATGATGCTGCGGCAGGCCGGCTCGATCGCCGACGGCGCCCACGCGGTCGCGCTGACCGGGCGCGTGTACGCGTGGGTGGATGCGGACGCCAACGGCGCCGTGCGGCCGGGCGACATGCTGACCACCTCGCCGACGCCGGGGCACGCGATGCGCGTGGATGACCACGCGCGGGCGGCGGGCGCGGTGATCGGCAAGGCGATGTCGCCGCTCGAATCCGGGCGGGGCCTCGTGCTGGTGCTCGTCAACCTCCAGTGACAAAGGATGGAGAGATGCCGATGATGCCGAAGATGCTCACGAGGGTTGTGTGCGGGGCGATCGCGGGGGCGGGGGGTGTCCTGCTCGGGCCGGCCGCGGCGGGCGGGCAGCCGCTGAACGCGTACTCCTTCAAGGCCTCGCACAACTCCTACGAGCGGAGCGAGTCGCTGTCGCACCAGGTGCTGAGGCTGAACTGCTGGGCGCTGGAGCTGGACCTGTGCTGGGATACTCAGACCGACCGGTTCATCTGCCGCCATATGGCGGACGGCCCGAACCCCTGCCTCTTCCCGCCGCGGCATCCGCTCGAGCACTACCTGACCGACCTGATGTCCGACGAGCGGATCCTGAGCCGGGTGACGATGCTGTACCTGGATGCGCACGCGTTCGAGTGCTCCAATCCGGTCCTGCGGCACTGCGGACAGCTCACCGTCCCTCGGATCCAAGCGCTCATCGCCGAGCTGAACGCCCACCTCGGGGAGGACCGGGTGTACACGGTGCGGGATTTCGACTACGACAACCAGGTCTGGCCCTCGCCGCAGGAACTGCTGGCGCGGGGGAAGCATTTCATCATCTTCATCAACAAGGGCAGCAACTGGGACCAGTACAACTATTTCCATCACCAGGCGGAGTTCGTGTCCGAGGCGGCCCCGACGACCTCGATGATCAACAAGGCCAGCGCCTCGCTCGCGACGGGAGAGGAGCCGGGCCCTTCGCAGCGGTTCATGTGGCGGTCGTACCCGGACCTCTTCGACCTCATCGAGGCGGAGGACCTGGCGCACTGGAACCTGGCCCTGCAGAACAATTTCAACCTGGTGGCCTGCAACCATCTGGACCGGCGGTGGACCGAGGGGAGCGGGACCATCCCCGCGCTTCCCATGCACGTCTACCGGGGCGCGCCGGAGCCGCCGTTCGGCACCGTGTACCTCCCCTACCCGAATCTCCGCTCGGCGATCCAGCGCGTGGAGCAGGTGAACGTGTTGGACAACCTGGACCGGACGGAACCGTACCCGTTCATCCTGAGCGGCAACCCCCCGGCCGGGCCGGACCACTACGTGGGGACAGGCCCCGTCAACCCGGAGGTGCCGATCACCATCCGGCCTAACGACGGTAGGGTGATCTACATCAAGCCGTAGCGGCCCGCCCTTCCCCTTTCCGTGGCAGAACACCTGAACCATCGAAAGGCCGTGCCATTGAGGCGCCCGGCTTTGTGGGCTCCTCGGTGCTCCCGCTCGTCATGTCCTGCCGCTTGGGCATACCACTGCACGGGATGGTCTTTCGCGGGATGATGAATGGGCTGGTGGCGGCAGCCGAGCGGAACGCGGCAGCATCGCCAAGCGCCTGAGCAAAGGTCGGCGTGCACGGCCTTGCGGTGGGTGAAGCTTGCGGTGGGCGAAGGGGGAGTGCCCTGTGGGTCAGAGGCTGCCGGGGAAGCGGAGGCGGAAGGTGGAGCCCTGGCCCGGCGTCGATTGAACGGATATCTGGCCGCCGTGTGATTCCACGATGGTCTTGACCAGGGCGAGGCCGAGCCCGATGCCCTCCGACGAGGGGCTGCCGGGTACCCGGGCGAAGAGCTCGAAGATGCGCTGCTGGTGTCGCTCCGGGATCCCGACGCCGTTGTCACGCACGATTATGTCGCCATCCTCACGTCCGATCCAGATGCGTTTGCGTGCGGAGGTGTTGTACTTGACGGCGTTGGCGATGAGGTTGGCGAAGACTCGTTCCAGGAGGGCGGGATCGCCGGGGATTGTCGGCAGTCCGGGGCCGATGGACAGTTCGACGTTTCCGGATCGGAGGACCTCGGCGAGGGTGTCGGCGGCCCGGTGAACAATGTGGTTCAGGTCGCACGGTAACCGCCTGTGCTCTCCGCCCGAGCGGGCGTACTCGAGCAGCGCCTCGATCATCGCGGTGAGCCGTTGGCACAGTTCGTCGATCCGTTGGAGGCGTGCCGTGCCCTCGGGTGAGAGATGGGGCTCATCCTGGAGCATGAACCGCGCGAGCGTTCCGACGCCGCGGAGCGGCTCCTTCAGGTCGTGGCTGGCGAACGAGGCGAAGCGGTTGAGTTCCTGGTTGCTGCGTTGCAAGGCTGCCTCGGCGCGGCGCTGCAGGGTGATGTCCTGCGCGAGCACGAGCGCGGTGCGGGAGCCGTGCGCGTGGAGGGCGTGGGACGTGACCTGGACATCGATGAGCCTGCCGTCTTTCGTGCGGTGGCGCCACACCCCGGGCTGCCCGAGGCCGGCGCCCACGGCGCGGATGCGATCGAGGAGCCGGGGGATCTCCTCGGGCGGGCGGATGTCCTTGATGGTCATCGCGAGAAACTCGTCGCGCGAGTAGCCGTAATGGGCGACGGCGGCGTCGTTGACGGCGAGGAAGCGGAGGGAATCGAGGTCGTAGACCCACATGGGGTTGGGGTTGGATTCGAAAAGGTGTCGGTACCGCTCCTCGCTGTCCCGGAGTACCTGTTCGGCCTGCTTCCGCGGGGTGATGTCCGTGAGGGTGCCGATCATGCGCGTGGGCTGCCCCCGCTCGTCGTAGAGGGCGCGTCCGACGTTGGCCACCCAGCGCACCTCGCCGCCCGGGCGAAGGATCCGGAACTCGCACTCGTAGCGGGCCCGGTCCCGCGTGGCCGCGGTGACGGCGGCCCACACGCGATCACGGTCGTCCGGGTGCAGCGTCCGGTCGAAGGCGTCGGCGGTGCCGTCGAACTCGTCCTCGCGGAGGCCGTGGATCCTGTAACACTCGTCCGACCATGAGACGGTGTGCGTCCGTACGTCCCATTCCCAGATTCCGGTCGCGGAGGCTTCGAGAACGAGTCGCAGGCGGTGCTCGCTCTCGCGGAGGATCTGCTCGGAGGCTTTGCGCGGGGTGATATCGATGATGGTGCCGATCATCCGGGCCGGGCGGCCGTGCTCGTCGTAGAAGGCTCTCCCGTAGTTGGCGATCCAGCGGAGTTGCCCGTCGGGCCGGACAATGCGGAACTCGCACTCGTAGGTCTGGTGCGTCTCGATCGCCGCGTTGACGGCCTGCCAAACCCGGTCTTGATCCTCGGGATGGATTCGGCGCCTGAAATCGGCGGCCGAGTGTCCGAAATCACCCTCATGGACCCCGTGGATGGCGAAGCACTCGGGCGACCATGCGACACGGTCGGTCTCGATTTCCCAGTCCCAGAGTCCCGTCGAGGCGGCCTGGAGCGCGAGCCGGAGCCGCTGCTCGCTCTCGCGGAGAGCCTCCTCGGCCTCGCGGCGCCGGGTGATATCCTCATGGAGGACCAACAGAGCGCCGCCTTCCTGGGGCCGATCGAAGCGGATCACCTGCATCCGGAACCAGCATGCCGGGCTCCCGGGGGCGTGGCAGGGATACTCGAGATCGAAACTCTCAAGTTCGCCGCGTAGTACCCCGCGCATACCGGCGATGATCTCGGAGCCGGGGTGATCATCGCCGGGTGGGCCCTCGCAGACGGCGACGTAGCTCTGGCCGGTGAAATCGCTGACTGCGCCGGAGCGGGCGGCAAAGCGTCGCCAGGCTTCGTTCACCAACAAGATGATGCCTTGCTCATCGAGGACCGCGATGTGCCCCGGGAACGCGTCGAACGCGTTCGCCGCGAGGCGTGCGGCGGGTGCTCCGAGTGCCTGGGCTGAAGGTGCCGCCAATTCTCCCCCTTGCTGCCCCGTTTCAACTGCGCGCCGTGGCAGGCGAATGGTACAGTCGGCTGGTGCCCGGGTTCGGAGCGGCGTGGGTCTCCGCGGGCCCGACATGCAGATCGGGGTGAAGTTCGGGATGTTCGCGCCGGCCCGCAATCACCCCGCTCCATGGCTGCGATTGGAGGGGCGACACTCGGGATTCACGCGGCGCGTAGCGCACGGTCCCCATCAGGTACCGGACGTTCGCGGGTCTCGCCCCGGGACCGGCCGCCGGCCCCGGCGCGGGGCCTTCATGGCGGATCGTTCGGCCTCGTCACGGTCGCGGATCATCCGCAGGAGCTTCCGGCGGAGCGGGGTGGGCATCGGTCCCTCGCCCAGCCGAGCGCAGGCGTCCTGGACGAGGTCCAACTCTCGGAACACCGCCCGGCAGCGCGCGCACACTTCGGCCTGCGGTACACGGTGCCCCGCCGCGACACCGCCGCGGTCAATGGCTTCCATCTTCGCTTTGAGCAAATCGACGCAGACCTGCCGTTCGAAGATGGGGCCCGGGGCCGTGACCGTCGAGGCGCTGGCCAGCAGGGCCTTGCGCAGAGCGAGGCGGGCGCGGTGGAGGCGGGTCTTCACGGTGTTCTCGGCAAGACCGAGCGCCGCCGCGGTGTCCGCGACGCTCAGCTCGAGAACATCCTTGAGCACCAGGGGAAGCCGCAGGTGTTCGGGGAGCCGAGCGATCTGCGCCTGGACGCGCGTGATGGCCTCGCGGCGCTCGCTCTGGCTCTCATCGCCCGGCGTGGCCGCGGCGATCTCCGTGACCGTGCCCTCGTCCCAGGGCATCAGTTGCGAGAGCGGAATCTGGCGCCGGTCGGCGTCGCCCCTCCTGCGTGCGCGGGCCTTGCACGCCCGGGCGGCGATCGCGTAGAGCCAGGTCCCGGGGTCGGCATCGCCGCGGAAGGTGTGCCACTTTCGCAGCGCCTGCATGAAGACGTCCTGCACCAGGTCCTCGGCATCCGACCTGTTTCGGCAGAGTCGCAGGGCCAGCGCGTGCAATCGTGGCCCGTGTGTTTCCACGAGGGCGGCGATGGCGGTGGGGGAGTCCCCGATCGTGGGTGTGATGGGGCGGCCCGGGCGGCTTCGGGGCTTGGATTCAGATCGACGCACTCTGGCACAAGCGTACGCGAACACTCCGGACTTACCGGCCGGGCCCGGCCTGGGGACGCCGGGCGTGCACCTGGGCCGGGGTGAGTGCCTGTTGGCGGTGTCCGGCTACTTCTTCGGCCTCGTAAGGGCGCCAGCCTTCCGGGAGAAGCTCTGCGTTGCCCCACGCGGTAAGCATGTGGTTCAGAGCCGCCGCGGCCTGGTCGTCCGAAACGCGATCCGCATACGCCGGGTGTCGGCCGTGCCCGCTCTCGGACCCGTAGAGCAGGAAGTCGATGAGGTAGGACCTTCCGCCCTCAGCGCCGAACAATCTCAGAGGGGCACCCCGCAGTGGGGGCACGCGCCGGGTTCCCTGCCCCTCGGCATGGCACGAGGCGCAGCGTTCTTCGTACGTCTGCGCCCCCAGGGAGCGCCAGTCGGGGATGAGCCCGGCCGCGGCCGATTGCCGCTCGGGGGCCGTCCCGGCCGGCCCCGGGGTATTCCGGTTGCGGGCCCACGCGAAGGCTACCGCCGCCGCGAGCAGCAGGCCCGCGATAAGCAGCACGGCCTCGTTGGTGTATATGCGACGCATGTCCGGGACCTCCAGCGGCCGTTAGACGAGATCGAACCGCTCCGCGTGCAATCGAGCGGCCGGCACGCCCATGGCGCGGAGCGCCGCATCCACCTTCACGATCATCGGGTCGGGACCGCAGATGAGAACATCGCGGACGATCTCGTCCCGCGGCCAGTGTCGCTCGAGGAGCTCACGCGTCACCCAGCCGGTCTCGCCCGTCCAGGCCGTCGGCGGCGTCTCGAGCACGTAGACGGCGTCAAACTGCATCGGGGCACGCCGCCGGAGCGCCTCCAGTTCGTCGTGGTAGGCCAGGGTCTCGATCCTCTTGGAGGCGTAGATCAACCGGACCGGCCGCGGATCGCCGCGGTCGACCATGGTGCGGATCATGCTCAGGATGGGCACGATGCCGATGCCGCCGGCGACAAACACGTACCCCGCGGACGATACGCGGTCGATCGAGAACGCCCCGTGCGGGCCATCCAGGTACACCGCCGTTCCGGCCTCAGCTACCGGCAGTTTGTTTGTGAAGTCGCCCACCGCCTTGATCCCAAACTCCAGGCGCCCCGGGTGCTCAGCGCTGGAGGAGAACGAGAAGGGATGCTCGTCCAGGCTGAACGCTCGCCGCAGCTTGAGCCACGCGAACTGCCCCGGCGCAAAGCGGAGCCCCGCGTGCCCCACCGGTTCGACCCCAAGCGTCCAGACGCGATCGGCCTCGGTCTTGATTTCGACGATCCGGTACGGAAATCGTCGATCCAGCAGGGGCCTGATCAGCCGCGGGTAAGCCAGCATCGCTGCGCCGGACGCGACGAACACCGTCCAGAATGCCAACTTCCACCCGCCCGTTACGTAGGGGCCGGCCAGTGCCACGTGCGTCATGGCGGAGCCGGCCGCGAACAGTGCCAGCAGCGCATGGCTGGTGCGCCACAGTTCGTAGCGCAGTCGCAGTTGTCGTCGGAAGACAGACAGCAGAACGAGCAGCCCCAGCGCCATCAGCGACCAGGCTCCGGTCCGGCTCGCCCAGCTTCCGCGCAGCGGGTTCAGCAGGCCGAGCATCGCGGGTTCGCGGAGCACCAGCACGACCGGGTGGGCCAGGATGACCAGCACCGCCAGTGTTCCCACCTGCCGGTGGTAGAACATGATGGCGTCGATGCCGTAGGGGGCGGTGACCCGTTTGAAGCGGGCGATCAGGACGAACTGCACGGTCAGCTGCGCCAGGCCCAGAAAGCCGAGGGCCGCCGAGAACTCGGCCCAGAAGCCTCGCCCGTGCGGTGGTGCGCCGGGCAGCATCAGGAGGAGCGGTCCGATGACCAGCGTCGCATACAAACCCGCCCAGGCGATGGCAGTCAGGGCTTGGTGCATACGGGCCTGCTCCGGTTGCGTGAGCGATCGTAAGCGCATCGCGGGTCGCAGGCTGGGAGCCGCGGCGGAAGCGGCTCAGCCGCACGTCCCGCCCGCGCAGGTCGCCGCTCGGGCACTGGTGCGGTTCCAGGGCATCCTGGCGATCGCCGCGGCCAGCCCGCATGTGCCCGTGGCTCCGGCGAACGTCAGACCGGCGCCCAGAATGGCGGGGATGGCGATGAATCGAGGGTCGAGGAACCACGCGAGCGCGCTTCCGACCAGCACCCCCGCGCCGATCACCAACTGCACCTGACGCATCACGCTGATCCCGGAGATCCTGGTGTCGACCTCGACGGAAAGCCCTTCCTTCTTCCAGGCCTCGATCCCGCCGGTCATGTTCAGGACCGGGAGCGAGGCGTGGAGCGACGCCGCTATGCGGCACGCGTCGGCGGCCCGGCGTCCGCTGCGGCAGTGGAGGATGAGCGATTGTCCGGGCTTGACCAATGCCGCCGCCTGTGCGGGGTCGAAGCGGGAGAGCGGCAACAGATTCGACCCGGCAATCCGCTCCCGGGCGTGCTCGTCGGCCTCGCGGACATCGATGAGTACGCACTGGCCGTCCTGCAGCCACTGCTTCACCTGAGAGGGAGCGGCCTCGTTGATTCTTCCGCCGCTGCCCCCGGCGCTTGCGGGATGTTGCATTGCTGAAAGGCCGCTGTTTCTGATCGCGCTCATTTGCTGGCTCCTTGGCTTCCCGACCCCCCTATAGGCGGTGCGGGTCGCCTGTCCTTGAGAGGCCCGAAGGAGGTTCCGGGTTCCAAATGCCGGTGGCCGAACAGCCGAGGCGGCCGCGGCGTGATCGCTACGCCCGGTGAATGCCCCATCAGGACGCGGCGGATACGCCCTTCCCGCGGGTTTCTGCGCGCGGAGTGGACCGATCCCAGGCGAGGAAGCCTCCCGCGAGATTGGTGCATTGGTACCCGTGCCTCTGAAGGAGCGAGCATGCCCGGGCCGAGCGAGCCCCGCTGCGGCAGTTCACCAGGATGCGCCGGTCCATCGGGAGTTCGGCCAGGTGGGCCCGAAGGCGGGTGTGCGCGATATTCGTCGCGCCGGCGATGTGGCCCTCCTCGAACTCGGTCCGGCGACGCACGTCGAGCACGAACGGATCGCTATTCTCAAGAAGCGGCATCGCCTCGTCGGGGTGGGTTTCGGTGGAAGACACGAGCGTAGCGCCCGCGGCTTTGAGATCATCGATCCGGGCGGCGTCGAACCATCCGGTTATCCGGTCCAGTCCCACCCGTATGAGGTCACGCACGACCTCCTCCAGGCGCCCCGCCTCGGCGATGATGACGATCGGTTCGTGCTCGGCGACCAGTGAGCCCGCATCCGTGCTGAACGAGTTCGTCAGCGGCAGATGCAGCGCGCCGGGGAGGTGCCGGGCCTTGAACGCATCCCACGGCCGCGTGTCGATGACGGCCGTTGTGTGCCCGTCGATGTGTTTGAGATCGTCGACGGCGAGTTGTTTGGGTTTGGGGACGCCGCCGCCGCCCGCAATGTTGAGCAGCGTCGGACCGGCTTTGTTGTCCCGTTTCATGCGCGCGAAGTACAGGGGCGGCTCCGGCTGGGCTTCCAGGATGAAGTCGACGAAGTTCTGCTCGTCCCCGGCGGCAAGGACCGAAGCGTTG
>JAEYVB010000168.1 GCA_023429345.1 Planctomycetota bacterium | reverse complement strand
GCTGGGAGGGCGCCGCCCAGCCGCTCTACAGCATCCCTTACCCGCCCGGCTCCCTGTCCTGGGTCTCGGCGATCAGCCCCGACGGGTCCAAGATCGCGGGCTCCGCAAGCGCGGTCCCGTTCGTCTGGTCATCCGCGGCCGGCGCTGCCCCGGCGCCCTGCGGCTTGTCCATCCGGTCCATGTCGGAGAACGGCCGCGTGCTTGTCGCCGATCTGCCCATCGTCGTCATCGCCGGTCAGTGCCTCCAGGTCGCGCCCGCGGGGTTCACGCTGGGGCCGGTCTCCGCCGATGGAGAACGCGTCCTCGCATCGTCCGGCTTCGCGCCCGGACCCTCCATATGGGAAGCGCGGACCGGGCTGCGAAGCATCGTGGACCTGCTGGGCGCATCAGGGGTCAGTCTCCCGCCCGGCTGGTCGCTCGACGAGGCCGTAGGCATCTCCGCCGACGGCACGGTGGTGGTCGGCAACGGCACGGACCCCTCCGGCCGCCGCCAGGCCTGGCGCGTGACGCTCCCGCCCGCGTGCTACGCCAACTGCGATTCGAGCGCCACGCCACCCACCCTCAACATCGCCGACTTCACGTGCTTCCTCACACGCTTCGCCGCCGGCGACCACTACGCAAACTGCGACCAGAGCACCGTCCCGCCCACGCTGACGGTCGCGGATTTCTCGTGCTTCCTCCAACGCTTCGCGGCGGGGTGCCCGTGACCTCGCGCTCCCGGGACTTCACATCGGCCCCGCGCCCGGCGGCTACGCTCGCCCCGGCCGCGGGGGCGCGCCCGCGATCGATCATCGAGTACAACGAGGGGGACTCCATGCGACAGACCAGTCAGCGTCAGACCAGGCAGCAGCGTTGGCCGCTCGCGCTCCTCATCGTTGCCGGATCGGCCGCGTCATCGGCCGCGCAGTGCCTCGAGGAATGGATCTCGCCGCCCTTCGGTCAGTACTCGACCTACGGCACCGACATGCCCGTCGACGCGAGCACGACCTGGCTCGCCCCCGGCGAGGCCCGCCCGCGCCTGGTGATCGCCGGCCGCTTCAACACCGTCGCGGGAGGATCCTTCAGCCGCATCGCGACCTGGGACGGCTCGCGCTGGCTGCAGCTCGGCTCGGGGATCAACGGCGGCGTGCACGACATCATCGATTTCAATGGGACGCTGGTCGCCACCGGGCTGTTCACCTCCGCCGGGGGTGTCGCGGTCCAGAACATCGCCCGCTGGACCGGCGCTTCCTGGCAGCCGATGGGGAGCCTGAACGATTACGGCTCGGCGCTGGCGATCCACAACGGCTTCCTCTTCGTCGGCGGCGTCTTCACCCAGGCCAGCGGCGTCAGCGCCAACCGCCTGGCGCGCTGGAACGGCGCCGCTTGGCAGGCCGTGAACGCCGGCCTCAACGGCCCGGTGCGCACCCTGACCACCGCCCAGGGCCCCTCCTCCGAGGCCCTGATCATCGGCGGCGAGTTCACCACCGCCAACGGCAACCCCGCCAACCGCATCGCCGGCTACAGCCTGAACTTCTCCCCCAACTTCTGGTACGCCCTCGGCTCGGGCGTCAACGGACCGGTCCTGGCCGTGAGCCCAGGACCCGGCGGGCTCTACGTCGGCGGGACCTTTACCTCCGCGGGCGGGCTCGCCACCGGCAGCTTCGCGCGCTGGAACGAAACACTCGACCAGTGGCAGGTCCTCGGCGGATTCTTCAATGGCCCGATCTACTCGCTCGAGCCGTACACCGATCCCGTGAGCAAGTCGGCCCGGATCGCCATCGGCGGCCTCTTCCCCGGCATCAACAACTCCCCCAACATCGCCTTCTACAGCCCGCAATCCGGATACACCACCCCCGGCAGCGGCGGCGGCACGGGCATGAACGGCAGCGTCTTCACCATGACCTCCTACAACAGCTCCCTGGTCATCGGCGGCGCCTTCTCGAGCGCCGGCGGCGTCTTCGTCCAGAACCTCGCCCGGTGGTCGGGGAACCCCGCCGACGGCTGGTCCGCCCTGCGCCCCGGCGCCACCGGCCCTGTGCTCGCCCTCCTCCCGACGGGCTCGGGCCTCTACGCCGGAGGCGATTTCCAGTACGTCATCGACAGCACCACGACCGCCCGCAACATCGTCAGCACCAACGGCGTCGGCCTCGGGCCCGTCACCCACCTCCTCACCGCGCCCAACGGGACCAACGGCCCCGTGCGTGCGCTGGCGTTCTTCTCCACCAATCCGTTGCTCCCCTCCCGCCTCATCGCCGGCGGCGTCTTCACCCAGGCCGGCGGCTTGAACGCGACCAACATCGCCCAGTTCGACCTCGGCGGCTGGTCCCCGCTGGGCTCCGGCGTCAACGGCCCCGTCAACGCCCTGCGTCAGTTCGGCACCAGCCTCATCGCCGCCGGCGAGTTCACCTCCGCGAGCGGCGTCGCGAACACCAGCGGCGTCGCCCGCTGGGGCGGCGGCGTCTGGAACGCCATGGGCACCGGCCTCGTCGGGAGCTCCGGCAACGCCCTCGAGTTCTACAGCGGCGAGCTCTACCTCGGCGGCAACTTCTTCAGCGCCGGCGGTGTCGCCGCCCCCTCCATCGCGCGGTGGAACGGCTCCGCCTGGCAATCCGTCCCCGGCGCCATCCTCAACGGCACCGTGCGGGCGCTCAAAGCCTTCAACACCCAGCTCATCGTCGCCGGCGATTTCAGCTCCGGCGGCCCCGTCCTCGACCGCGTCGCCGCCTGGAACGGCAGCGCCTGGTCCGCGATGCACGCGGGCCTCCCCGCGGCCGCGGTGTTCACGCCCACGGCCCTGGCCCTCCACCAGGGAGACCTCTACCTCGGCGGCATGTCCCCCTTCACCGACGGGCCCCGGACCATCTACCGCTGGAGCGGTGCCGCGTGGACCTTGGTGGACGGCTCGCCCAACCGACCGGTCTACACCCTGGCCTCCGCGGCCGGCGCCCTCTGGGCGGGCGGCGACTTCGGAGTCGCCGGCGGGCACGCGACACCCTACCTCGGCCAGTTCAAGTGCGAGTGCTTCGCCAACTGCGACAACAGCTCCACACCCCCAATCCTGAACGTCGCCGACTTCACCTGCTTCCTCCAAACCTTCGCCGCCGGCGACTCCTACGCCAACTGCGACCAGTCCTCCACGCCCCCGGTCCTCAACGTCGCCGACTTCACCTGTTTCCTCCAGCGCTTCGCCGCCGGCTGCCCCTGAATCGGCGACCCAAAAAAGCGTTGGCAAGGACCTCCGGTCCGGTACACTGCGGCGAGCCCCTACGAAAGGACTCCCCGTGCGTACCGCCGCGATCCTTGCTTCCGTCCTGCTCGCCGCCTCCCCCGGTGCTGCCCTCGGCATCGATCTGATCGTGTTCGAAGAGAACGGCGCCCAGGGCGGCGCTGCGCGGGGGCTGTACACCTTCGACTCCGGCACGGGGCTCTCGACGCTCCGGGCGGGCGTATCGGGCTCGCAACGGTTCTTTGGTCTCGAGGCGCATCCCGGGACCGGCGTCGTCTACGCCGCCGATGTTCCGTTCGGAAACATGCTCTACACGATGGATGTGAACACCGGCGATGTCACGCTCGTCGGCCCCCTCGCGCCCGACACCATCGCGGATATCGCCTTCCATCCGGGAACCGGGACCCTGTACGGCATGGGTCGGAACAGCCCCTACCGCCTGTACACCATCGATCCCGCGACCGGCGCCTGCACGTTCGTCGTGAACACGAGCGATGCCGCGCGGTGCGGGCTGGTTATCTCCCCCGCCGGCGCCGCGTACGCGTTCTCCATCGACGGCATCCTCTCGACGCTCGACCTCGCAACCGGGACCGCCAC
>JAEYVB010000135.1 GCA_023429345.1 Planctomycetota bacterium | reverse complement strand
TTCTTTGTGGCGACCTCCGCGTGGTTCCTGTCGCTGACCTACGTCTCGCTCCAGTCGAGGAGGTGGCGATGAGCGGCCGCTCCACGGGCCGGGGCCGCACGCTCCGCTACACGGTACTGTCGGCGATCGTCGTGCTCGCGGCGACGGCGTCGCTGGTGATCGCCACGATGCTGGGCGAGCGGTACGCCGTTCGCGTGGATGTCACGGCGACGGGCGAGCACGAGCTGTCGCCACGGAGCCGGGCCCTGGCGGAAAAGCTCCAGGGCGAGTACGAGGTGGTGATCGCCGGGCCGCTCAAGGACCGGCGGGTGGTGGACGCTCGAGTTCTACAGCGCGTGGCGGATGTGCTTCAGCAGCTTCAGAGGGCGGGGGAGGTCCGGCCGACCCTGATCGACACGGGCTCTGCCTCCGGCATCCGTGGCTACGAGGAACTGGTGCGACGGCTGGCCGCCCGCGATGCGGAGCGCATCGAAGGCCAGCAGCGGGCCGTGCAGCATGCGGCGGCGGAAGCCGGCGAACTGGCGAACTCGCTCGAGGCTATAGGTCCATCGCTGACGCAGATTCGGGACGCGATCACCGAGACGGACCCGAGCGCCACCACCAACCGGGCGTACTTCGATCAGCGCGCAGAAGAGGCCGCCGCGAGCGCGCGGGCGCTCCGCGACCTTGCCCAGAAGGCGTCGGAGGCCGCGGCCACGCCCGGGGCCGGTCAACTGCCGATCCCGGACACCGGGGCCGCGGCCGCGATGCTCCGCGGCCCGCTGGGCGACCTCGAGAATGGCCTGTTCGCGATCGCAACCGACCTCGTGCGGTTCGGTGAGGCGGGCACTGGCCAGGCTCAGCAACTCGCCAAGGCGCTCGCGCCGGAAGTCGGGCGTTTGCGTGATCGGGCGGCTATCGCCCGCGACTCGCTCGAGCGACTGGAGCCGATCGACCTGATCCGCATCGCGAAAGCCCTGCAGGGCTCGAGCGCCGTGATCGTGATCGGGCCGCCGGGTGTGGGGCTTACGGCCATCGACTTTGCCGAACTTTTCCCCCCCACCGCCGCGGCCAACCCGGCCGCCGGCGCGGACCTGGGCCGCCGGGCGGAGGAACTGCTGACCACCGCGCTGGCGGCCCTCGCGCAGCCCGTGAAGCCGATCGTGGTGTTGGTTCACGGGCAGTCCCGCGGGTTCTTTGACCGGATCAGCTACTTCGAACTCCTCAAGCAGCGGCTGGGCCTGCGCGGGGTGGATGTGGTGATGTGGGAAGCGGCCGAAGAGCCGGAACGGCCCCCACTGGCCCGGCTGGACCCGCGGGGACAGCGGCCGGTGGTCTACCTGGTCTTCAACACCGCCAGCTATGCCGGAGGCGGCGCGGGGGGGAGCGGCCCGGAGCGGGCACAGAAACTCGGGGCTGCTATCGACAGGCTCGTGACTTCCGGCGAGCCGGTCCTGATGTCCGTATTCCCGTCGACGATGCCCACCTACGGCGAGCCCGACCCGACGACGGCGTGGATGTCGGCCATCGGTCTGGAGGCGAGATCCGGCATGCCCATTCTCCGGGAGCGGATACTGCCGGAGGGTCGGCGCGTGGATGCGGCCCAGAACATACGGGCGATCGAAAGCTCACACCCGATCTCGCTGGCGGTGCGGGGCCTGCCGACGAAGCTCGAATGGCCGATCGCGCTGAAAGAGTCGGGTGGCCATTCCGATGCGACCATCACACCGCTCTTCCGGATCGAGGACAAGCAAGCGTGGGGCGAGTCGCAGTGGCTCGGCTACATGCAGGTCCCGATCGCGCAGCATGGTTCGGTGCCGAACCCACCGTCGCAGGATCCGCGCGATGATGCGGAGGGCCCGTGGACCGTCGCGGTTGCGGCCGAGCGGCGCATCCCGGGCGCCGACACAGCGCAGCGCCTGGTGATCGTGGGCTCCAATACCTGGTACAGCGATCCCGTGATGGGCGAGGCGGCGTCGGTCGACGGGCGCATCGTGCCGGCAAACCCGGGGAACATGGAGCTCCTGGAGGCGAGCATCTACTGGCTCGCCGGCCAGGACGACGCGATCGCCCAGAGCGCGACCGCGCGGGCGGTGCCGCTCATCCGCTCGATGGATCAAGGGTCGCTGACGGTCTTGCGTTGGCTGGCCATGGCGGGGCTGCCGGCACTGGTGCTGGGCCTGGGGCTTCTGTGGCGCGTGCTCCGGGGATAGCCGCATCGGTGGGCGGCGCGGGGAAGCCGGTGTACCGGCGGCCGAGCGCCAGTCGCGCGAGCTCTTCGTTCATGCCGCACTCGGGGCAGGTCTCGATGGGCTGATCCAGCCCGCGGAGGTCGTACTCGCAGAGGGGGCAGTGCTCCCAGCGGATGTTCCTCCGCGGGAGGGCGGCGATGTACAGGCCTACGGCGACCACCATGAGCGTGTACGGATAAAGGAGCACGCGGAGGACAGGGAGGTAGATCTGCCCGTTGGACCACACGTTCAGGCGGGAGTGGAAGTAGCCCACGAGCACGAGCCCGAGGAATCCGGCCGTGACCCACGCGAGCGACAGCCATTGCCGACGCCAGCGAGCGGCGGCGTACCAGACGGCGATTGCATAGATCACGAATGCGAACACGGTGTGCCGGAGTTTATTCCGGCAGCGCCAGGGTGCAGTTCGCAATCTTGGCCTGAGAGAACACGTTGCTGTCGGATCAGAATCCGTGCTATTAGGGCAGAACTGCCACCCTTCGTTCACCGAGCGAGCCGCTCCAGCCGGGAAACGGCCGCCTCAAGTGTCTCCCGCCGTTTGCAGAAGGCGAATCGCGCGAGGGGCCGGCCGTGCTCGGGGTGGTCGTAAAAAACGCTCGGCGGGATCGCCGCGACGCCGATCTCAGTCGTAAGCCAGCGGCAGAACTCGGCATCGTCCCGGCCGCCGTCGATGGCGGAGTGGTCGGCGATGATGAAGTAGGTGCCCGCGGGCTTGAAGACGCGGAATCCCAGTCGCTCGAGGGCCGCGCCCAGGTAATCGCGCCCGTCCCGAAGCATGGAGACCAGGTCGGAGACAGCGGCATCTCCGTCGGTGAGGGCCGCGGCCGCGCCGACGTGCAGGGGAGCGGCGGAGCAGAAGGTGATGAACTGGTGGGCGGCGCGGACAGCGCGTGAGAGCTCCTGCGAGGCGATGGCCCAGCCGATCTTCCACCCGGTCAGGCTGTAACTCTTCCCGATGCTCGAGAGAGTGATGGTGCGATCGGCCATGCCGGGGAGCGTGGCCATGCGGGTGTGGGGCAGGTCGGGCTCGAACGTGAGGTGCTCGTAGACCTCGTCGGTGATGGCGACCGCGTCGAACTCGACGCAGAGACGGGCGATCTGAAAGAGCTCCGCGCTTGTGAAGACCTTGCCCGTGGGGTTGTGCGGGGTGTTGACGACAATCGCGCGGGTGCGGCTCGAGAAGGCACGGCGGAGTTCGGCGGGATCGAAGGTGAAGGCCTGGGCGGCCGCGGGCGCCTCGATGCCGGTGGCGATCTCCGCGCCCGGCGGGCGGAGCGTGACCGTTCGAACGCTGGCACCCGCCATCGCGGCGCACGCTTTGTAGGAGTCGTAGTAGGGCTCGAAGAGAACGACCTCATCCCCGGGGTTGAGCAGGCCCATGAACGTCGCGGCGAGAGCCTCGGTGCATCCGCTGGTGACGGTGACCTCGGCGTCACCGTCGATATCGTGCCCCGTGTGCCGCTTCCAGTGCTGGACCAGGGCGGCTGTCAGCTCCGGGACGCCCTGCATGCGCGTGTACTGGTTGTGACCCCGCTCGCCGCGCAGGATGGCTTCGGCCGCGGCCCGCTTGATGAAATCAGGGCCGTCGAAATCCGGGAACCCCTGCGAGAGATTGACGGCGTGGTGCCGGTTGGCGAGGGCGGTCATCTCCGCGAAGATGGTGGTGCCGAAGGGGGCGAAACGGTGGGCGACGGGCATGGCGGAGAGGATACCCTGCCGAAGTCAATCCGACCGTCCTTGTTTCCGGCCGTCCCAATGCTTCGACAGATGTGGCCGAGACGGTCACCAGGGCTTGGCCCGGGTCAGCAGTTCCTCCACGGCCTTCTCGAGCTGGGGGTCCTTGCCGGCGGCCTCATCCTCGGGCGTGAGGTCGACGCGGATGTCCGGCTCGCAGCCGTTGTTCTCCATGTCCGTGCCGTCGGGCAGGTACCAGCCGCGGAAAGGCGTGCGGATGCTCGTGCCGTCGATCAGCCCGGCCGAGCCCGTCGAGATTACCGCGCCGAAAGTCGGGGTTCCGACGATTTTGCCGCGCCCGATCGTCTTGATCGAATGGGCAAAGATCTCGGCGTTGGAATAGGAGTTGTAGTTGATCAGCACGGTGATCGGCCGCGTGTAGGCGTAGATGAGGCGTCGGTCGCGGGGATAGGCGTCCTTGGGCATCTTCTCGATGTCGACGCCACGGGCAGCGGTATAGGCGTGGCGCGGGGCCGTCAGGGAGGCGAGCAGGATGTCCGCGGTGGACCCCCCGCCGTTGTCGCGGACATCGATGATGAGACCGTCCTTGCCATCGGCGGCGGCGAAGAGGTCGCGCTCAAAGTCGCGGACGCTGGCCATGTCCATGCCGCGGATGTGGAGGTAACCGAGCTTGCCGCCGGAGAGCCTCTCGACAGCCTCCGCCCGGCGGCTGACCTCGTCGCGGTAGCGGAGCGTGCTGTTGGTGCCGGAGGACACGGGGGTGATCAGAACGTAACGAGGCTTCTCCTCGCCATCCTTGCGGACCTCGAGCAGCGTCTCCTGGCCGCTGGTTCCGGCCATGCAGGCGTTGAAATCGCACGCCGGAAGTCCGCCCCGTTCGTCGCAGATCGGCTTCCCGTTCACCGAAAGAATGACATCGCCCTCTTCGAGTCGGTTCGTCAGGGCGTCGGCGGGCGAATGCGGCACGACGCGCGCGATCCGGTAGCCGCCCTCCACCGGCTCGGCATCGACGCCGAGGTACCCGATCGGCTGCCCGGACCCGGAGGTGCGGCGCCCGCCGTTGATCCCCATATGGGAGCCGTCGAGTTCTCCCAGGAGCTGGCTGAAGACGCGGTTGAACTCAGTGTCAGTCCTCGTGCTCACCGCGAGCTCTTCGTAGCGCTTCGTGATCGCCGGCCAGTCGAGGCCCTTGAGCGTCGGGTGGTAGAAGCGGGCCCCCATGAGGCGCGCGGCCTCGCGGAACTTCTGCCGCTGCTGGGCGGCGATATCGATCACGACCGGCGCCTCGATCGGCAGCCGCTCAGCCTCGCCGCCGGTCGGCCGGCCGATAGCGACCTCGCGGCCGCCATCACCTCCGCCGCGGCCGAAGCCCCCGCCCGTGATGTACATGACTTTGTCGCCGGCGAGATTGCAGCGGACACCCGAAGCACCGCCGGTCACAACGGTCTTGCGCTCACGGCCGGCGTAATCGACCGAGTAGAGGCCCGACGCGCCGTCCTGGGATGCGGAGTAGAGCACGCGGTCGCCCCCGGGAGTGATCTCCAGATTCCCCGTGTCGCCGGTCGTGCTCACGATCTTGCGGACGCGCAGGTAGGCGTCGGCGGCGTCGAACTTCAGCGGGTTCTCGGGCGAGGGCCCCTTCTTCTTGCCGTCTTTGGTATCCGCCTTCGCGTCGGGCTTGTCGGCATCCTCCTGCCTGGATTCGGCGGCCTCCGCGCGACCGGCGCGGCCGGCAGGGGCGGACTCTGCGCCCAGAGGCTTGCGCTTCTTGGCGTTGTCCGCCGCCTCCTTGAAATGGTCGGCGAGTTCATAGGGCCTGAGCCCCTCGAGCCGGCGGTCAAGGTACACGGCGAAAATGTCGTCCTGGCCATTGGAAACGGCGTCGCGGTCCGAAAGGAAATAGAGCACCTTGCCATCGGCGCTCAGGCGGGGCGAGTGGTCGAGGTCCGGATGGCGGGTCAGGTTGACCGGTCCGGAGCCTTCTTCGGCGAGGGTGTCCAGCAGCCAGATGTCCGAGTTGTAGTAGACATCCTGCACCTCGTACACGATGTGGCGAGAATCCGCGGCCCACTGTACTTCGGGGTCGTTCCAGGACTTCAGGACGGTGCGGCGCTTGGAGATCTTGGTCGGGTTCTCGAGCTCGAGCAGTTCCAGGTTTCCCAGCCCACTCACGATCAGCAGTTGCTTGCCGTCGGGGGAAGGGACGGGCGAGCGACGGTCGGTGTCATCCACCAGCAGAGGCTCAACCTTGAACGTGATCGACTCGGCCCATCGTTTGCCGTGGTCCGGCTTCTTGTCCGCGGGCTTGCGGCTGTCGGCCGGTTTGGGCGCAACTTCGGTTTCGGTCTCCGCGGCGGCGGGCTTGGCGTCGGAAGGGCCGCCGGGTGCCGGCGCGGTCGGCGCGGGTGTGGGCTCTGCTTTGGGCTCGGGGTCGGGCTCGGGCTTCGTCACGCCGGGCTCGTCGAGTCTTGGTTCGGCGGGGGGCGCTTCGGGGATGCGCTCGGGCCTGTCGCCCGCGCCGAGGTCCTCGCGCGAAAGGGCGACCGTGACGGTATAAAGCCCGCTCGTTCCGCTCGCGTCTGAGGTGAAGTAGAGGACGCGGCCATCGGGCGACCATGCCAGATCGCGGGCTCGCTCGGCGCCGTTGGGGAGGTGACCGTTCACGCGGCGCGTGGGGCGGTCTTTCTCCGCGCTGCGGATGAAGATCTCGCCCCGGCAGATCACGGCGAGCGTCTTGCCGTCGGGGCTCAGGGCGGCCTCGCTCACCTGCCGACCGATATTGGTCCGCTCGAAATCAAGCAACGAGAAATCGCCCCCGGCCCGCAGATCGACCGCACGCGGCTCGGGCCTGGCCTTCGTGAGGTCCAGCGTGTACATGGTGTCCCAGACGCAGAACACCGCCGCGGTGCCGGTCGGATTCACCGAAAAATCACGAACGCCGTGGGCGATGGTCGCCTGACCCTTAGGGGCAAAGTCCGTGAGCTGCTGCAGCTTGCCCTTGTCGGTGTCGGTCGCCCCGGGCGCAAGTCGCCACACATTGTTCTGCCCGCTGCGGGCGGAAACAAAGACGATCGAGCCGTCCCGGCAGCGGAAGGCATCGCCGTCCTGGTGTTCATCGCTCGTCAATCGCGTGAAGTCGCCGGACCTGGTGTTCAGTCTGTACAGGTCGGCCGTGGATGCGCCGATGTAGCGGGGCCGCGTGGGATCGAACCGGCCGCGGTGGTAGAGGATCTCGCCTTCTCCGCCGGCTCGGGCGCCCGCCCCAAAGGCGTCCGTCAGCCGCTCCATGCGCGCGCCGCCCTCTTTCGGCC
>JAEYVB010000120.1 GCA_023429345.1 Planctomycetota bacterium | reverse complement strand
TCGATGCCGCGGTGGACCTGCCCTCCCTCGGAGAGCACCTCGCGGGAGGCGGCGGTGTCGCGTGGGTGGAGGTCCCCGTCGGATCCGGCGGCGAACTCGCGATCGACCAGAGCAACCCCTTCGCCGCAATGTCGGCGATGATGGCCCTGCTGAGCAAGGAGCCCGACCACGGCCCCAAGGGCCCCGGCATCGCTGTCCTGCACATCGACGGCGCGATCGTCGACGGCGAATCCACCTCCGGCGGCCTCATGGGCGGATCGAGCGTGGGCAGCCGCACCATCCGCAACGCCCTCGAGAAGATCCTCAAGAACGACAAGATCAAGGGCGTCGTCGTCCGGGTCGAGTCGCCCGGAGGCTCCGCCGTGGCTAGCGAGATCATGTGGCAGGGCATCCAGCGTGTCTCCGCCCAGAAGCCCGTCTGGGTGAGCGTCGGATCGATGGCCGCCAGCGGCGGCTACTACGTCTCCGTCGCCGGCGACAAGATCTACGTGAACCCCTCGAGCATCGTCGGCTCTATCGGCGTGGTCGGCGGAAAGATCGCCATGGGCGGGCTGTTCGACAAGCTCAAAGTGAACGTCGTCGGCCGCGGCCGCGGGCCCATGGCCGACCTCCTGGCCTCCCCCGATCCCTGGACGCCCGAGCAGCTCGCCCTTGTCCGCGAGCGCATGAGCCGCACCTACGACCTGTTCACAAGGCGCGTCGCAGAGGGCCGCGACGGGATAGACCTCTCCAAGACGGCCGAAGGCCGACTGTTCACGGGCGACAAGGCCATCGCGCTCGGCATGGCCGACGAGATCGGCGGTCTCGACGACGCCATCTCGGACCTGGCCGCCTCGCTCAAGCTCAAGAAGTACGAGGTGGTGGACTATCCCGGCCCCAAGGGGTTCTCGGAGATCATTGAAGACCTGCTCAGCGGGTTCGCCGCCGCGCCGGCCGTCTCCGGCGGCATGCCCTCGGAGATCGTGAGCGTGCTGCGCGAGGCCGTCGGTCCGCGGGCCTGGCCCTCGGTGAGCTCGTCGATCGAGGGGCTGCTCCAGTTCCGCCATCAGCCGGTGCAGCTCATCATGCCGCGGACACTCATCGTCAAGTAACAACAGAAAAGGGCCCGGGATCGCCGGGCCCGTCTGGACAACCCGAGGCCGCCGCGGCAACACCGGGGCGGTCCTCGTTAGTGCTTGGGATGATGGTCCTGCGGCCGCGGGCCCGGATTGACGCTGGGCACGGCGGTCTTGGGTTCGGTCTCGGGCTTCCTGGCCGGCGCGGCGGCGGCCGCCGCGTCGATGATGGCGAGGTACTTGGCCGGGTCCTTCTCGAAGAGCGGCTCGCAGCTCTCGCAGCAGAGCCGCACGAGCCGATTGCCGACGACGATATCGTGCGCCGTGGTGACCTTGCCCAGCTCGTTCCCCGCGACCGGGCAGGTGTTCATCGGGTAGTCCGCCATCTGCTTCGCTTTCGCGGCCTCGTCGAGCTTCGCGATGTGCCTGGCCGGATCCTTCTCAAAGTCGGCGATGCAGTGCTCGCAGCAGAAGCGGACCAGTCGATTGCGGTAGATGTAGTCGACCGGCTCCCCCATCGATCCCAGCTTCTCCCCGGCGATGACGCAGGTATCGAGCGGGTAAAAAGGCTTCTGCTGCTCGATCATCTTCGCGTCGATCGTCTTCAAGTGTTTCACAGGGTCGGACTCGAACTTGCGCACGCAGCGCGAGCAGCAGAAGCGCAGCTCGCGCCCCTCATGCTTGACGAACTTCGCCTTCGCCGGATCGATCGGCTTGTCCATCAGCGGGCAGGTGCCCAGCATGAATGGGTCGCCGGGCTCCGCGGCCGCGGGGGCCTTGGCCTCAGCACGCTTCGAAGGCTCCTGCGCCAGGACAGGCGATGCCGCCATGCCGGCGGCGATGAAGGACGCGAACAGTGCGGCTTTCTTCAAAGGGCGAACTCCTTAGGTTGACTCAAGGATATGCGTCAAGACCGGCGGCCAGGCACATCATTGGCCCGCCAGCGCGGCGGCGATCGCGTCCTTTGGGAGCGGTACGGCCGTGTGGAACGTGCGTGAGACGCCCAGGAAGGTGATCTCCCACGATCCCTTGTAGACCCCCACCACCTTGAACCTCCCGGAGGCCTCGTCGTAAACCGCCACCGGCCCCCCGGAGATCCCCTGGTAGCTTGTTCCGCTCAGCGGGGCCGAGCAGAACAGCAGATCGCCCGATTCGTTCGAAAAGCTCATCGGTCGCGGCGCCGCCTCGCCCCGGACGATGCACAGCGGCAGCCGGCGGGCATCCCGCACATCCATTGTGCCTTCAACCTCGCCCTGCCAGTAGCCGAGCAGGAACACCGGCTCCCCCGGCCTGGGGCGGTACCCGGGCGCAAGCTCGACGTTCGACTCCTTGGGGGCAGCGCGGCACCGGAGCAGGACCCAGTCGTCGTTGCCGCCCTTTCCGCTTGCAAGGACCCGGTACCGGGACCAGCGGCCATCGATCTGCAGGTAGCGGTCCTTGACCACGTGCCGGGCCGTCAGAATGAGGTTGTCGCCCAGGGGGATCCCGGTGCCGCCCGCGCTCGCTCCGATGATCCGGGAGACCGGCACGCATTCGCAGACCCGGGAGTCCGAGATCGCGATGGCTGCATCGGAACGGGTTTGGACGCACCCGCCCGCCGCGATCGCGAGGAAC
>JAEYVB010000118.1 GCA_023429345.1 Planctomycetota bacterium | reverse complement strand
CCGTTCCGCAGGCCGTGATGTACGCGTTGCGCACCGTCGCGCCGCCCTGCCCGGCGGCCTGCACGCCCACCGAGGCGCCCTGCGTGCCGACGATCCAGAGGTTCGTCAGGAGCGGCGTGCCCGCGAGCAGCTCGACACCGTGCTGCGAAAAGCCGGAGATCGTCAGCCCCGTCGCGAAGTTGAAGAGGGTCGAGGATGAGCGAAGCCCCGTCCCGCACTGCGCGATCGTGCACCGGAGCAGACCGGGGGCGGCATTCCCGGAGATATCCATCCCGAGCGCAGCGCCCGCGCTGCCGGCGATCACGACGTCCGTGATCACCGGCCCGCCGTTCCGCACATCGAGCCCCGCGATCGTGAAGCTGCTCAGATTCAGACGGTCCAGGAGGACGGGCCCCGCGGATTCGCTCGTGAGCGCCCGCCGCGCGTGCGCGATGTTCACGTGCCGGATGGTCGCCTGCCCGCCGAGAGCAACGATCACGCCGTGCCATGAACCGGGGCTGCCGTTCTGAGCGCCCATCAGGATCGGGCTCCCCGCCGTCCCGAGCGCAGAGATCGTCCCAACGACGATCAGTTCCACGCGCGAGGGATCAACCCCGGAGCCCTGCGCATCCGTGGCCGCGAAGCGGACATCGACCCCCGGCTCGATCGCCAGCGTGGCGCCCGCAATGACCGTCGTATCCCCCTGAACGATGTAGGGGCTGTTGGCGACCGTCCAGGTCTGGTTGGCTATGTTGCCGCCCGCGATGATGGTCTGGCCGACGGCCGCGGCCGAGAGTGACAGCGAAAATCCCATCGCACGCGCAAGGAGCAGTCTGGACATGGCGGAGACCTCGCCGCCATCGTACCTCCGGAGCCTGAAAGTCCAAGGCCAATCGGTTCATCGGCCGGCTCGGCCCGCCCGCGCCCCCCTCTCCCCCCTCGCCCGCCGTGCCCGCCAGCCGCCGATCACCATCCACAGGGCGAGCCCGAGGGACCCGAGGATGAGCGAAGCCAGCAGGATGGCCACGATCGTGAGCGTGAGCCCGGTGCCGGCCACATCCCGCCACGCCCGCGAGTGCGGCTCGAAGCGCTCGAGGTCCGCGTTCGCCGCGGCCAGGCCGCGCAGGGCCCACGCCAGCAGCCCGGAAAGGACGGCGGCGATGCCGACCAGGCCGCCCGCGGCCATCAGCGTGTCCCGGTAGTGGTCGTCCCGCGAGAACATGGCCCCATGCTACCGCGCGGTTACTCGGCGACGCTCAGGGGCACGACCATCCACGCGGCCTCTTCGGGCGTCGGGGGGTTGGCGAGGTCGATGGGCAGGTAGACGCCGCGCTCGTGGTCGCTGTTGAGGACGATCGCGCACGGGGCGATGAACTGCACGCCGTTCTCGGCCTTCTCGTGCCCGAGGATGAAGAGGTTCACGCCCCAGCGTTCCACCAGGTCCTCGAGCTGGTCGGCGTCGTAGCCCCGCCCCCAGACCATGATGTGCGCAGCGCCCGTGCGCGGCTCGTAGTCCTCGGGCGCGAGGTCGCGCCGCAGCACGGTCGGATCGAAGCGGCCCATCATCGCCGTCGAGGGGAGGCTGTGGGCGCAGAGGATGTCCATGCTCCTCCCGTCGGGGGTTTCGCAGTGGGCCCGCAGCGCCAGCGGCATGGACTCGATGAACGCGCGGATCCCCTCCTGCACGGATGCGGCCTCATCGCCGAACACGTACTCGACGCCCTCGTTGAAGGCGTCGACGACCTTCACGCCGTCCTTGATGATGCCCGCCCCCTTGAGCTGCGCCAGCTCGTGGTTCGCCAGGAGCGCGTGCACGTGCTCGGGGAAGCGGGCCTTGAGCGCCGCAACCCGCGCCAGCGCGCGGAAGGAGAAGTCCATCCCGTTGATCAGCCGGTCGCTGTGGATGATTTCGTGCAGGACGAGGTGCGCAATGACCGGGCTCTCCGCGCGCACGTCCTCGAGGCCCCCGCGCCCCTCCTCGCCGGTCTCCATCCCCGCGGCCCGAACGAGCCGGGCGAAATGCAGCGGGTTGTCGTGCAGGTCGCCGGTCGCGATCAGCCTCCCCGGCGCGGCGATGCGATCGACCGATCCCTCGCGGCACGCGGCCTCGCGGTTGGCCTTGGCGCCCGCGAAGAAAATATCGCGGACGGAATCGGCGTTGGTCAGGTCCAGGGCCTGCACGGGAGCGTTCGACTCGTTTGCCGGCCGCGGTCTTCGCCCGCCTCAGGCCGCCGGCTGGCCCTCGGCGGCCATGTCTCTGCGGGCACGCAGAATGCCCAGGATCAGGTTCAGGCGGTCGGCGACCTCGTCCATGGTGGCCGGGCGCTTGTTGGGGTCGACCTCGACGCACTGCATCACCAGCTCGTTGAGCTTGGGGTGGATGCGCGGGTTGACGGCGATCGCGGGCTTGGCCTTGGGGATCATCGAGTCGTCGAGCGAGCCGACGAGCGAGTCCTCCTTGGCCAGGGCGGTCGGGATGTGGCTCCGGGTCAGCGTCCAGTACATGGTCGCGCCCAGGTTGTAGGTGTCGGTCTTGGGGGTGATGGGGCGGCGGTGGACCTGCTCGGGGGCGATGTAGTCCGGCGTCCCCTGGATCCGCTCCTTCACCGTCCCGATCTTGCAGGACTGGCCCAGGTCGATGATCTTGGCCACGCCGTCGGTGACCATGATGTTGTTGGGCTTCATGTCCGCGTGGACGTACCCGCGGGCGTGCATGTGCCCCAGGGCCCGGGCCACCTGCTGGAAGATGTCGACGGCCTTCTCGAAGGTCCGCGGCGGCTGGCGGTCCTCGCTGATCCCGTCCACGAACTCCATCACCAGGAACAGCTCGCGGGTGTTGACCAGGTTGCTCTTGCGCTTGATCAGCTTGTCGATCTTGCGGATCGAGGGGTGGTCCAGGGCGGAGGCGATCTTGTACTCGGCCTCGGCCTGGTCCAGGAACCGCTGGTCCTTGGGGTCGTTCTTCTCGACGTGCTTCAGGGCCCAGATCTGCTTGGATTTGGGGTCCTGCACCAGATAGACCGTAGAGGCCGCGCCCCGACCCACCTCGCGGAGGATCCGGTAGCCCTCGATCAGATCGCCAACCTTCTTCTCAGCCACCTGGAGCAGCACCCCTAGCGTTTCCTGTCCACACATCCCAGTCAGGGAACGTTGCGGTGCGGTTCTGGGCCCGCGACGGCCGCGACGCCCCAGCCGGCTTCAACTCGCCGATCCGGAAAGTCCCCGCCAGGGGACCATCCCCGGGCCGGGCCGACCGTCCGAAACGCCCCGATCATAGGGGCCGGACAGTATGGCGTGCCGGCCCCGCGACTTCAAACGACCTGACTCTGGACCATTCCCTCTGCAATGCGTCCCCCGCGGCCGGTCGGAATCCCGGCAAACGGGCGACGAAGATGCTATCGGTTCGTTCGGAAGGCCAGTTCAGGTTCCGGGAACGTGAATGTCTTGGCGCACTTAGGGCCCCCGGAAGCATGAAAAAACCGGCCTGAAGGGCCGGTCGGGTGGGGTCAAAAAAATCCGGGAGTCGCGACACAACGCCGTCTTCAGCGGAGCTGGGCGGCAAGCTGGGCCCGGAACGCGGCCTCTGGGAAGAAACGTCCGGGGTCGTCGGTCTGGGCCAGGTCGCTGTGCAGGTACACCTGCTCGGGGGGGATCCCGAGACGCTCGCACAGGGCGGAGACCAGCTCCACCGTCCGGGCGACCTGCTCGCCCCGGAACTCCCGGCGGCGGCCATCGCCGACCAGGCAGATACCGATCGAGTTGCGGTTGAACCAGTCGCCCTTGGGCCCGGCGACGTGGGCGCCGGGGAGCTGGTCGAGCCAGCGATATCCGACGTGGACCGCCCCGTTCCCCAGGCCCGAGCCGTTCCCGACAATGAAGTGGTAGCCCAGGCCGTCGAGGTTCATCGAGCGGTGCTCAGCCTCGATCTTGGCCGGTGTGCCGAAGGGGGCGCCGGAATGGTGGATGACGATGGCGCGCCACTTCGTCTGGTCCACGGCGGCGCGGGTCTGGAAGACGGCTTCGATGGAGGAGGGGCCCGCGGCCGCGACCATGGCCGGGAGGGCCAGGCCGTCGAGGCGCGGGGTGGGCCCGCCCTGGAGGAGGTAGAGGCTCCCGCCGACGGTGGTCATGGCCATGAGGAGAGCGGCCCAGACGGTGCGGGTGCGCCCGGCCTTGGTGGCGGGGGCCTTTCGCGAGCTGGGCTTTCGGCGGGTGGACTTCCTGCTCATGGTCGCGTGCGGTCCTTGCCGGTTGCCTTGGACGCTCGCGGGCCTCTTCGCCCGCGGCTAGCAGTGTGATCGGATACGGACCGTCGAAAGCTTTTCAAAACAAGTTACGCACGGTGAATTCGTCGTCGTGTTGGTGTTCCGTCTGTGCGGGAGGCCCGTTATCTGGACTCAGTCGCGCGGAAGCAGCCGTTCTCGGAGGTTGGGCCGCCGCCGGCCGTACTCGTCGTACACGAACTGGTCCGCGGCCTGGTTGCGGATCGCGTCGTAGCGGTCGTACGGTGTGCGCTCATCTGCCGGGGAAAGCAGGGGTTTCTGGCACCCGGCGAGGGCCGCGGATGCGAGCGTGATGAGCAAAGCGGCGAGCGGGCGATTCACGGGCGTTGGTCTCCGAGTGCCGGAGTCTAGTCGCGTGGTGAGCGTGCGCTCACGTTCGTGGGTCTGGCGCACGAGCATACAAGATCTTGTGGAGGCGCTAATCGCGGGGCCAGCGGCGGTAGAGGCGACCGTCCGAGATTGTCGCCTCGCGCCGGTCCACCAGTTGCCGGAGCCCCTCGTACACCGCGGCGCACACGGCGGTGGCGAGGTTCAGCGACCGCTCGCCGGGGACCATGGGCAGGTAGAGGCGACGGTCCGGGAACTGCTCGAGGATGGCGGGCGGGAGGCCGGCGGTCTCCCGCCCGAAGATGAGGTGGTCGCCGATCTCGAAGCGGGCGCGGAAGAGGTGGTGGGTCCCTGGGGCCTTGGTGGTGAACAGCCACAACCGCTGGGGGGTCATGC
>JAEYVB010000117.1 GCA_023429345.1 Planctomycetota bacterium | reverse complement strand
GAAGAGGGTCATGCGCCACCTCCGGCCATGGCGGTGAGGTCGAAGAGGGGGAGGAACATGCTGGTGGCGACAAGTCCGACGACGATGCCGAGGGTGATGAGGATGACGGGCTCGAGGAGGCCGGTGAGGGTCTTGACGAGGACCTGGTTTTCTTCTTCGAGGAAGTCGGCCATGGAGCTGAGGACCGGGCCGACCTGGCCGGAGCGTTCGCCGTTCTTGATGGCCTCGGTGATGGAGCCGTTGATGAGGTCGGAGCGGCTGAAGATGTAGGAGAGGGGCTCGCCGCGGGTCAGGGCTTCCTGGGTGCGGGTCATGAGCTCGGCGTAGTGGATGTTGCGGCTGGCGTCGCGGGTGAGCTCGACGGCTTCGAGGAGGGGGACCTTGCTCTCCATGAGGAGGCCCATGAGGCGGGCGAAGTGGGCGGTGGCGAAGGAGCGGAAGATCCGCCCGAAGTAGGGGGTGCGGATGAGGGCGGTGTGGATGGCGCGGCGGCCGGGGGTGCTGCGGGACCAGAGGACCGCGCCGGCGGCGGCGGCGGCGAGGGCGGTGAGGACGAGCCACCAGTAGTTGACGAGGAAGTCGCTGGCGCCCATGAGGATGCGGGTGGTGGGCGGGAGGGGGACGCCGAGGGTCTTGAAGAGGCCGGCGAAGCGGGGCATGACGAAGCAGAGCATGACGGAGAGGACGGCGATCGAAACGGCGATGAGGAGGCAGGGGTAGACCATGGCGCCGGTGACGGCCTGTCGGATCTTGAGCTGCTGGCGGGTGAGCTCGGCGAGGCGGGCGAGCATGACGTCGAGCTTGCCGCCGGACTCGCCGGCGCGGACGAGGCTGCGGGCGACGGTGTCGAAGTAGCGGGGCTGGGAGGCCATGGCCTCGGAGAGCTGGGCGCCATCCTCGACGCGCTGGCGGACATCGGCGACGACGGAGCGCCAACCCTGGTCGCGGGCCTGGGTCTCGAGGGCCAGGAGGGCGTCGACGACGGGGGTGCCGGTGCCGACGAGGACAGAGAGCTGGCGCATGAAGCCGGTGATGTGCTTGTGGCGAGAGCCGCGGGGCCGGCGGTTGCGGCTGGCGGCGTGGTCGCGGCCCTCCTCGCCGACCGGGATGGCGGCGGAGACGAAGAGGCCCTCGCGACGGAGGAGCTCGGAGGCCTCGGCGGCGGAGCCGGCGTCGACGATCTGCTCGCGCGGGGCGCCGGCGCGGTCGAACGTGGTGCAGCGGAACTTCACGCGACCCTCCGCCGGTTGGAGGAATGGTCGGAGGGTTGCTCGGAAGGTTCGGCCAGGACGGGCGGGGGTAGGGGCGCGGCCTCTTCCTCGTCGTTGTGGGTGACGCGGAGGATCTCTTCGAGGCTGGTCTTGCCGGCGAGCGAGAGGAGGACGCCCTCTTCGCGGAGGGTGAGGAAGCCCTGCTCGCGCATTTTCTCGCGGATCTCGTGGGAGGGCGAGCCGGCGTGGATCATGCGGCGGATGGCGGGGGTGACCTCCATGAGCTCGTAGACGCCCAGGCGCCCCTGGAAGCCCGAGTCGTGGCACTGCTGGCAGCCGGAGCCCTTTCGGAAGGCCTGGCCCTGGCGCTCGGGGATGCCGGCATCCTCGAGGACCTGGGCGGTGGGGTGGTACTTGGTCTCGCAGGCGGGGCAGATGGTGCGGGCGAGGCGCTGGGCGACAGCGCCGTTGAGGGCGCTCGAGAGGAGGTAGGTCTCGATGTTCATGTCGACCAGGCGGGCGACCGCGCCGGGGGCGTCGTTGGTGTGGAGGGTGGCGAGGACGAGGTGGCCGGTGAGCGCGGCCTGGACGGCGACGCGGGCGGTCTCGGGGTCGCGGATCTCGCCGACCAAGATGATGTAGGGGTCCTGGCGGAGGATGGAGCGGAGGGCGCGGGCGAAGGACATCCCGATCGCCTCGTTGACCTGGATCTGGTTGACGAGCTCGAGCTGGTACTCGACGGGGTCCTCGACGGTGACGATGTTGACGTCGGGGCCGCGGAGGAGCTCGAGGGCGGAGTAGAGGGTGGTGGTCTTGCCGCTGCCGGTGGGGCCGGTGACCAGGACGAGGCCGTGGGGCTGCTCGAGGATGCGGCGGAAGGAGACCATGAGCTCGTGGCGCATGCCCAGGTCCTCCATGCGGACGCGGAGGTTCTCCTTGTCGAGGATGCGGAGGACGAGCTTCTCGCCCAGGAGGGTGGGCATGCTGGAGACGCGGAGGTCGATCTCGCGGCCCTCGGCGACGATGCGGACGCGGCCCTCCTGGGGGAGGCGTTTCTCGGCGATGTCCATCTTGCCGATGACCTTGACGCGGGAGACGACGGCGGCGTGCATGCCGGGCGGGGGCTTCATGAGGTCGCGGAGGACGCCGTCGATGCGGTAGCGGATGCGGGTGCCGCGCTTGTCGGGCTCGATGTGGATGTCGGAGGCCTTGTCCTTGACGGCGGTGAGGAGGGCGACGTTCACGAGGTTGACGATGGGGCTGCCGGCGACCATCTTGTCGAGGTCGGTGGTGGGCCCCTCGTCGATGCTCTCGCGCTCGACGACCTCGATGTCGCTCTCGGCGAGCTGGGTGAGGAAGGCGTCGACGTCGACATCGCCGCTGGCGTACTTGCGGACAAACTCGGCGATGTTGGCCTCGAGGGCGAGGACGGGGCGGATCTTGCAGCCGGTGAGCTGGCGGAGGCGGTCGATGGTGGGGAGGCTCTGGGGCTCGGCCATGGCGACGGTGAGGGTGTCCCTCACCTTGAACATGGGGATGACCTTGAGGCGCATGGCCTCCTCCTCGCCGATGAGCTTGACGAGGGCGGGGTCGATGAGGCCGTGGCGGAGCTGGCAGCCCTTGATGTTGAGGGTGCGGGCCAGGGCGCGGACGAGGACGGCGTTGTTGATGACGCCCTGCTCGACGAGCATCTCGCCGAGCATGCGGCCGGAGGACTTCTGCTGGGCGAGGGCGCGCTTGAGCTGCTCCTCGGAGAGGGCGCCCTCCTGGACCAGGACATCGCCGAAGCGGAGCTTGCCGACGGGGGCGCTCACAGGAAGCTCCTGACGGCGGCGTTGGCCTCCTCGTAATACTCAAAGAGCGAGGAGAGCTCGGTGAGGTCGAGGACCTCGCGGAGGGTCTCGCCGGTCTCGCACAGCTTGAGGGTCAGGCCGCTGGCGCTGAGCTCGTCGGCGATCTCGGCGAGGACCTCGAGGCCGCGGCTGTCGGCGTAGGGGACGGCGGAGGCGTCGATGACGATGCGTCCGAGGTTGGAGGCGCACACATCGAGGGCGGTGCGCTTGAAGTGCTCGGCGTCGGCGGCGACCAGGGGGCCGCGCGGCCGCAGCACCTTGACCGCCCCGATGATGACTTCCGACACTTCCATCCCGATCCCCCGTGTAAGGGCTGCCCGCGGCCGGTCAGGCGGCCTGGGCCATGAGCGGCAGAGACAGCGAGAACGTGCTCCCCTGGTTGAGCTGCGAGCGGACGGTGATATCGCCGCCGTGGAGGCGGATGACCTCGCGGGCGATGGTGAGGCCCAGGCCCGTGCCGGTGATCGCGCCGAGCCGCTGGTCGTTCGAGCGGTAGAAGCGGTCGAAGATCATCTCGGTCTCCTCGGGGGCGATGCCGATGCCGGTATCGGCGACCTCGACCGTGAGGAGCCGGGCGTCGGCGGCGACGCGGACGGTGCCGGTCCCCCCGGCGGGCGTGTACTTGAGGGCGTTGGCGATGAGGTTGTGGTGGGCCAGGACGATCTTGTCGCGGTCGCCCTGGAGCGGGGGCCACTTGGGGGGGAGGTCGAAGGCCAGCGCGATCTCCTTGCCCCGGGCCTGGGCCTCGTAGTCCTCGCGGAGCTCCTCGAAGATGGCGTCGAGGCGGACATCCCCGGCGCGGAGCTTGAACGAGCCCGCCTCGATCTCCGAGACGCTGAGCATGTCGCCGACGATGCGCTCGAGCCGGCGGGACTCCTGGTTGATGACGTTGA
>JAEYVB010000011.1 GCA_023429345.1 Planctomycetota bacterium | reverse complement strand
CTACTACTGGGTGCGCGCTGAGAACCAGTGCGGCACCAACGCAAGCAGCGGCGACGATGGATACAGGAGCACGGTGGCCGGGCCGGTCAACGACCTGTGCGCCTCCGCGACGCCGGTCACCCCCGGTAACTCCTACGTGGGCAGCACATCCTGCGCCGGATCGGAGGGGCCCGATTCCTGCTGGACGGGGTCCTTCTCCCCGGATGTCTGGTACCGGTACCCGGCCACCGCCGATGGCACGCTGCGGGTGAGCACGTGCGGGTCGTTGCAGTCGTTCGACACCGTGCTGTCGGTCTTCATCAATACCTGCGCGCCGAGCACGCTCGCCACGATGGTGGCGTGCAACAACGACACCTGCGGCAACCTCTCCGAGGTGGAGGCGCCGGTGATCGCCGGGAATACCTACTACATCCGGGTCGCTGGGTGGTTAGGAGCCTCGGGCAGCTTCGCGCTCGACGTCGACTTTACCCCGGCGGGCGGCACCTCCTGCTACGCGAACTGCGACAGCAGCACGACGACTCCCGTGCTGAACGTGGCGGACTTTACCTGCTTCCTGCAGCGCTTCGCCGCGGGCCAGCCCTACGCCAACTGCGATCAGAGCACCACCGCCCCGGTGCTGAACGTCGCGGACTTCACCTGCTTCCTCCAGGGGTTCGCCGCCGGCTGCCCGTAAGGCGGGGGAGATCAGCGCGTGGACAGGGGCCGGCGGCCGAACGAGGGCCGCCGGCCTTTCTGATGCGCCGGGGGGCACGCCCGGGTAGGCTGGGGGCATGGTGGACCCCGTCTCCGTCGCCCGCCGCCGGCACACCGCGCGGACCTTCATCCGCCTGGCGGCGCTCCTGCTGCTCGGCTGGTCGGCGGTGCGGCTGCCGAGCTTCCTGTGGACCATCTTCGGAGGGAGCGGTGTCTTTGGGAGCGGGTGGGGCGGCGGGAGTCCGGCCCAGATCGTCGTGGTGCTCCTGGCGTGGCTGCCGGTCCCCGGCGCGGCCGCGCTGCTGCTGATATTCGAGCGGCGGCTGGTGGCCTGGCTGGTCCCGCCGCCGGGCACCCATCGCTGCCCGGCGTGCGACTACGACCTGCGCTACATCACCGCCGACCGCTGCCCGGAGTGCGGCCTGGACATCCGCCGCGGCGCCTGAACTCGTTTAGGCCTCACGGGCATCCGGCGGCGAAGCTCTGGAGGAAGCAGGTGAAATCTGCGACGTTGAGGACGGGCGGGGCGGTGGACTGGTCGCAGTTGGCGTAGGCGTTGCCGGAAGCGAACTGCTGGAGGAAGCAGGTGAAGTCGGCGACGTTAAGGGCGGGGGTGGAGGTGGAGCCGTCGCAGTTGGCGTAGCAGTTGACGGTGAGGATCGCCGGATCAGAGGTGACGCTGCCGCAGGGGCCGGACACGACGCAGTCGTAGGACCCCGCATCGCCGGGCTCGACGTCGCTGATGGTGAGGGTGTCGCGGTACGCGCCGGAGATTCGGCCGCCGTCCTCGAGGGGCACGCCCCCCTTCCGCCACTGGTAATCGAGCCAGCCGCCGCCCTTGGCGATGAGAAAGAGCTCCGTCGCTTGGCCCGCAAAGGCGGTTGTCGCCAGCGGCTGGCGGCTGATGCCGATCTCGCCTCGGGCGAGCTTCCACGTCTCGAGCATATCTACGTTGAACTCGTCCGCGACGCCGCCGTACATGACAATGCGATCCGCGGCAGAGTCGTAGATCATGCTCCCCAGCTTGCGCCCGAGCGGACCCTGGACCGGCAGGGTGCCCCACGCGGCGGCGGAGGAGGGGAGTACGTACGTGAGACTCGGCAACGTGCTCGTGCTCGATCGGCCGCCGAAAAGGATGAGACTCTGCCGCGATGTGTCGTAGGCCATCATCGGCCCGTAGTGATTTGTCTGCTCGGGCAAGAGTTGTACGAAACCAGCCCCGTTGAAAGCCCAGGTGCCCCGGGCGACCGAGCCGCCGACGACCAGCACCTGGTTGCGCTGAGGGTCGAACGCGATGGCCGCCTTGTCGAAGTTGGCGCCCGCGGGGCGGCTGGACCAGTTCGCGCCGTCGTAATCCCACACGGTGGCACCCTGAACGCCCACCATCCGTTGCAGGCCTTCGTGCGTGCACAGGATCGTCCCGTCCCCCGGCGACAGACCCATAGCGTGCTGCGTCCAGTCCTGGCCGGTCCAGCGCCAAGTGGCGTTCCCCCGCGGCTGCACGATGGCGCCCGAGCCCGTATGGAAGGCAAGGCCGAAGCCCTG
Organism: Planctomycetota bacterium; assembly: GCA_023429345.1. GTDB lineage: Bacteria > Planctomycetota > Phycisphaerae > Phycisphaerales > UBA1924 > JAEYVB01. Next base: position 342 of record JAEYVB010000011.1, on the reverse strand, counting down.
AAACGAGGTTCCTCTCAATGGACCACGCCGAGCCCAGGATTCGCCACGCAGTTCCCAGGATTCCGAGGGGCTATTGATGCCGCCGTGCAGCAGTGCTATCTCGCGGACCGGGTCGTAGGCGAAGCGTGTGGCGTACGAGCCCGACGGCACCGGACGGGTGTGCACGCTCCAGGCGCCGTCGCGGAAGATATACCCCCACGCGCGTCCCCACTGGAAGGTGTCCTGGCCGAGGGTGACCAGCGTTCCCGAGGCCGCGTGCGCCATCAGGACCGCGTCGGCAGCGGAATGCGTTCCGGCTCCCGCGACGGGCTCCCAACCCGCCGCGGTGAGTTCGTGCAGGAC
>JAEYVB010000420.1 GCA_023429345.1 Planctomycetota bacterium | reverse complement strand
ATGCCGGCCAGGGCCCGCGCGAGGGTCAGCCGGCGCGGGCCGGAATCGGGGATGAAGCGGAACTGGGCATCACGCACGAGCGGCTCGGTCGAGACGCACGAGGCCCGCGCGATCGGATCGGCCATGGGGGCGATGGGAACGTACCCGAGCATCGCGCCGAGGGTTGCGAAGACGCCCGCCTGCTCGCCCTTCTCGGCGAGCTCGGTCATCAGTGAGCGGTCGATCACCGCGGTGCCGAGGCCCGGGGGCGCGTGCACGAAGGTGAGCCGGTGACCGCGGGTTCCCCCGGGGCTCTGCCGGTAGCGCTCGACGGCGGCATCGACGAGCGCCGGGTCGATGCAGCACCAGTCGGCGCCGACCACGGCCGCGGCGTCGATGGCCCGTTCCTGCATCGCCGCGGCCATCGGGCGGGGGGCGAGGGCCTCGTCGTAGACGGTCATCCCCGCGAGGCCGCCGCGCCAGCTCGAGCGGGCCCAGAGGCGGGCGCCGCGGATGCCGGCGGCGCGATCGGCCACCGGCGAGGTCGGGGTGCGGAGGATCTCCAGTTTGAGCCCGGCGATTTCGCCCGCGAGGCGGCCGACGAGTTCCGGCTCGTGGGTGAGCAGCAGGACGCCCTCGACCTGCCGCGCCCGCGCGAGCCGCAGGAGCGTGAGCCGCAGCGGGTTCTCGCCGTTCAGGGGCTCGCCCAGGGCGCGGGGCGTGCCGAGCCCGCAGAGCCCGGTGTCGACGGGAATGATCGCCCAGACCCGGCGCGGCCGCGCGGCCTGGGCGTACTCCGGGTCTTCATCCTTCACCGGCGGGTCGCGCGTGATCTTGGGCGCGCCGCCGAGACTTGCGATAGTGGACTCCAGGAGCGAGCCCATCTGGTCCGCGGCCTCGCCCATCCAGCGCACGTTGACGATGTCGCGTTCGATCTGCCGCTTCTGCTTCTCGAGGGGGGGCAGACGTTCCTCGAGTCCGATGGCGCGGTCGGCCCGGACCCGCTTGAAGACGCCGGTCTGGTTGATCGATTCGACCAGGCCGAAGGCCGGACGCAGGGCGGTGACCTCGCGCTGCGCCCGCTGAACCTTGCCGATCAGGTCGTTCACCTTGCGCTGGTCGGCGTGGTGGCGGAGCATCTGCGAGAGGAGGTCGCCCGAGCGGCGGCACTCCTCGGCGATCCTCCAGACATCCTTCCGCAGCGAGCGGAGCCGCCTCTCCAGAATCGCCAGTCGGCCGCCCGGATCGGCGGGAGGGCGCGGTTCCGGGAGGCGGATCGGGGTGGCACTGGCGAAGCGGTCGATGGCCTCGGCGAGGGTGGTCACCTGGGTGTGCTGCTTGCGCACGCCCCCCTCGGTGGCGTCGAGCGTGCTGAGCCCCTGGTCCGCATCGGCCTTGAAGTCGCGCTCGAACTGGACGAGGTACGCGGCCATCTGTTCGTCGGTGTAGATGGGCCGGCCCAGGACGTCGGTCGTCCGGCGCAGGATCCCGCGGTTCCGGACGATCCGCTGCCACTCCATCATCTCGAGCGTGTTGAACGCGTTGAGCTCCCCGGACCAGACCTCGTGGATGGCCGCCCCGGTCCCGTAATACTGCCCGTCGGTGAACCCGAGGTCCTGGCCGGCGAGGATCACGGGGTTGCAGCCGAGGTGGCGCGCCAGGTAATAGGCGAGGTGCGCGACGGTGGCACCCGCTTTCAACTGCCCGCGGGGCGCGGCGAGCTCATCCCCCAGCAGGGCCTCGAGGGTTTCCTCGCGCGGCATGCGGACAGCCCCCGGGAAGGCCTCCGGGATCGCGGGGTTGGCCTTGGCATCGACCACCAGCGTCACGCCGTCGACGGCCTCCCGCGTCAGCTCCTCGTAGAAGCGGCGGCTGATCTCGTGGTAGTCGATGGCGGTGACAAAGTGCGGCCGGATGCCCCGCGCCAGGAGCTGCTTGAGCACCGTCTGCACCGCGATGATGACGAAGCGGTCCCGCATGCCCGGCCGCGCGAGCAGCTCGATGTTCCGCCGCAGGCTCGGGCCCGCCGAGACCACGATCGCCGCCTTCCCGCTCGCCGCGTTCTGGAGGTCCGCCACGCCCGCGCAGGTCGCGTAGCGGTCCGCGTTCATCAGCGCGTTGCGGATGCTGACCTCCGACTGCACCAGCGTCGTCACCACGCTTGTCTTGATGGCCCCCACCACGCGCGTGAACTCGTGGGCGAACGCCTGGGCCGAGGCGCCCAGCCGCGGCCGGCTCGCCGGGTGCTCCACCACCTTCGCCCCCAGGCCCACCAGACCCTCCGCGCCGCGCATCGCCGCCGAGATCGCCCCGGAATCCTCCGCCTCGGTCAGCAGGACAACGTTCCCCCGGCCCAGCCACGACGAATGGTCGGCGTTCTCCAGCACCGCCCGCACCAGCGCGAGATCCGGCTCGTACACAAAGACGACGCTGATCGGACCCAGTCGCTCGGAGATCGCCCGCACATGGTGACCGACGCCGAACCCCAGGACCACCACCGCGGCGGCGGACTTGGGGTCCACGGTGCCGGCCAGCGTCTTGCCCTCGGCCAGGGGGGCGCGGGCGCTGGCGAGGAGGCGACCCTCCAGCCGGCCGGTCAGGGCGCCGTCGGCGGCCGCGAACAGCTCAAGGCCTTCCCGGGGCCCGGCCGCGCCGATCCGCCGCGCCGCCGCGGGAGACGTAACGCTCAGCGCGACCAGGTTCCGCTCGAGGGTGCTGCTCATGTCCTGTCCCGGGCCGGTGCCGGCCGCGTGTCCCTCTCTGCTATCCTGCCGCCGCCCGTGGCCGTGGGCCGGGCCAAACGTAGCGCGGCGCATCGCTTGGCATCGGCCGAAGCGCCGGGGAGCCTGCAAGAATGACCGCCATCGTCGCCGAGTTCCAATCGCTGCCCCGCCCCGGCCCGTTCGCGGCGCTTTTCGACGGCCAGCCGTGGCTGGTCTCGGCGGTCCTGGTCCTGGCCGGGCTCGCGGCGTGGTACATCCTGCGGAACCAGAACCAGCCGCGCCGGGCCGCGGCCGCCGCGTTCGTGTCCGTGGCCCTCGCTGTCGGCCTGAACATCGCCGCCCGGATGATCGTTACAGAGCGGGAGCGGGTCTCGGAGGCGACGCTGGAGCTGGTCCGGGCGACCGCCAGCGGCGACCCGGCGCGGCTGTCACCGCTTCTGGCCGCTGACGCCGTCGCGATCGCCAACCAGTCCTTCCCCGGGGTGCCGATCCCGCGCGACGGCATGGGGAAGGATGCACTGCTTGAACTTGTGTCGCGCACGCTCGGCGGGACCTACGCCGTGAAGGAGTACGGCGTGCTGGAAACGCAGGCGCAGGTGACCGGCGCATCGGCCGCCCGCACGCACGTCCGTGTCCGCGTGACGCCGAGGTACACGGAGGCGCCGGTCCTCTCCTGGTGGCGGATCGATTGGCGCAAGAGCGGGGACCAGTGGCAGGCCGTGCTGATCGAGCCGCTGGACTTCGGGACGGTGCGGAGCCTGATGGGGCGGTAGCCCGCGAACAGTCAGATCTCACGCAGCACGGCGCGCACCGGGCTGCCGTCGAAGCCCATGAGCTTGAGCGGCTGGGCGAAGAGCTCGTAGACACCATCGGCAACGCCCGCGAGCGCCAGCCCCTCGAGGATGGCGATGTCGTGCCTGAGGATGGCCTTGTGCGCCGGGAGGTCCTTCGAGTCCTGGAGGTCCACGCTGGGCGTGTCGATGCCGATCGTGATCACGCCCCTCGCGGCGAGCGCCTCGACCAGTTCGGGCGAGAGTGCGGCGAAGTCCGCGTTCCAGCGCTCGAAGTCGGGGAACGTCGCCGTTCGGATGAGCACGCGCTCTTCGCGGATCTGCCCGAGGCCGCCGGCCAGGTCCTCGGGTCGGACGCGGGATCCAGGGGCAACGCGGGCGGTGAGCACCCGGCAGGGGCCGATGTAGTGATGCAGAGGCTGCTCCCCGACGCCGCGGCCGCCGGCGCTGTAGTGCACGGGCCCGTCGGCGTGCGCCCCGAGGTGGACGGTGGCCCGGAGCGTGGAGAGCGTGACGGTGTCGCCCCGCGCGATATCGCAGAGGACCTCGCGGGACGGGGGGGTATCGCCCGGCCAGACGCCGAGTTTCTCGGTGATGGCGGGGGTTATGTCGATCAGCCGCGGCCCGCGCGGCGCGTGCGACGATGGATGGTCGGAGGGTTCTTTGAGGATCGGCCCCGCGACCGTTTGCACGCGCTCGCGCCAGCGCTCTTCGCCGAGCTCCTGAAGGGAGGAGGGCGGCAGCTGCGCGGCCACGCGCTCGAGCTTCACGTCGAGCTCCCGCCCGCGCTGCCGCGCTTCGGCGTAGGGCACGGTCGAGAACGACACCAGGTTGTACTGGGGCGTCACGCGCTCCGGGAAGAGCTGGTGCACGGCCTGCTCCAGCTTCTTCTTGTAGAGGAACGCCGGCTGGCCGACCTTGTCCCGCATCTCGACGAAGTTCTCGAGGGCCATCTCGGCGATGGCGTCCGCGTGCGGCTTGCGATCGTGCTGGTAGTGGTCCAGTCGACCGGCGAGCGACCCGTCGCCGGCGCCCCAGCCCTCCAGGCTCGCGGCCAGCACGCGGCAGTCCTCGAAGGCGGCGTTCATGCCCTGGCCGTAGAACGGAACGATCGCGTGCGCCGCATCGCCGATGAGCGCGACCCTGTCGCCGACCTGCCACGGCCAGCAGCGAACCGTCACCAGCGAGCCGGTGGGGTTGGCGAAGTAGTCGTGCTCCAGCGTCGGCATGAGCGGCGCTGCATCCGGGTAGTGCGCCACGAAGAACGCCCGCACCTCCGCCGGCGTGCGCAGCGACTCCAGCCCGTGCTCCCCCTCGAAGGGCCAGAACAGCGTGCACGTGAAGCTCCCGTCGCGGTTGGGCAGCGCGATCATCATCGAGCTACCCCGCGGCCAGATGTGCAGCGCGTTGGGCTCGAGGGCGAACCCGCCGTTCACCGCCGGGATGTGCAGCTCCTTGTACCCGTGCCGCAGGTACGACTGGCTGTACTCGAAGCGGTCGGTCTTCTGCATCCGCCCCCGCACCGCCGAGAACGCGCCATCGGCGCCGATGATGAGGTCCGCCTCTACGCGCACCGTGCCGCCCCCGGGGGCTTCGAATACCGCAGCGGGCGCGTCGAGGTCCACATCCACGCACGGGTGGTCAAAGACCATCTCGACGCCGGGGAGCGCGGCCGCGGCCTCGAGCAGCGTCAGGTTCAGCCCGCCGCGCGACACGGAGTTGATCGCGTCCTTCGGGTCGGCCGAGTACGGCTGGAAAACGGTTCGGACCTCGGTGGGCGCGGCCCCCGGGCGCGGCAGCGGATGGATCATCCGCCCCGGCATGCGGATCACGTCACGCTCCATCACCACCGAGTCGAGCCCGACCCCGGCGAGGCCCCAGAGCCCCCGCGCCGAGAGCGCGAGGTTGATCGACCGTCCGCCGGCGTACCCCTTGGCCCGGGGGTCGCCGCGACGCTCGTAGACGCTGACCCGGCGCCCCGCCTTCGCGAGGTAGCACGCCATGAGCGATCCGGCGAGGCCGGCGCCGACGATCAGTACACGCGGCGAGCTTCCGTCCATCGTCCTTCCCATCTAGCGCCTCAGGGCCCGGTGTGAACCTCTTCTATCCTCGAGCGCACAACCTCGCCGTCGCGGTCGAACTCGAAGACTAGCTGATAATCCGTGCGCACGATCATTGACGCGCCGCCCGTCACCATCCCCTGCCACGTGTCGCCCTCGCCCGGGCCGTTCGAAACACCCGCTCGGTTCAGGATCTCGGCCACTCGCTCCCGCTCTGCGCCGATCGGCACGGATGCCAGCAACGCGTACGCGCGATCTTGAGAAGCGCTTTGCTGGTACCCCGCCCACCACATCCAGCCAACAAAGAGAAGCAATGCCATACCCACGACCGCTGCGATAGCGATCAGCACATTCCGCCAGTTACGTCCTTTCTTCAAGCAACTGCACTCCTCTGTGCCTCCGTCGCAAGAGCCGTTCACCCGAGCACCCGACCCAGCACATGCGCAAACCGCCACACATCCTCGAACGTGTTGTACAGCGGCACGGGCGCTACGCGGATAACGTCCGGCTCGCGGAAGTCGCACACCACGCCCTCGCGCTTGAGCGACTCGAGCACACGCTTCGACTCCCCGCGAAATCCGAGCGAGAGGTGGCACCCGCGCTGGGCCGGATCGCGGGGCGTGATGATCCGCACCCGGTCCCCGAGCGAGTCCAGCAGGAACTCCATATATCCGGTCAGCTTCAGCGATTTCTCGCGCAGCCGCTCCATCCCGGCGCGGTCGAATATCTCCAGCGACACCTTCAGGGGCGCCATCGCCAGGATCGGCGGGTTCGAGATCTGCCACCCGTCGGCGCCCTCCCGCGGCACAAACTCCGGGCGCATCGCGAACCGTGTTGCCGGGTCGTTCCCCCACCAGCCGGCGAACCGCGGAAGGTCGAATCGCTTGCCGTGCTTCTCGTGCACGAACGCCCCCGCCACCGCGCCCGGCCCCGCGTTCAGGTACTTGTAGCTGCACCACGCCGCGAAATCGACGCCCCATTCGTGCAGACGCATCGGCACGTTCCCGGCCGCGTGCGCCAGGTCCCAGCCGACGACCGCCCCCACCCCGTGGCCTGCCCGCGTGATCCGCTCCATATCGAACCACTGCCCGGTCAGGTAGTTCACGCCGCCCAGCATCACGAGCGCGACGCTGGGCCCAAGCTCGCGCAGCTTCGCCTCGATGTCCTCGGTCCGCAGCGTCTGCTCCCCCTGCCGGGGCTTCAGGCGCACGACCGCCTCCGCGGCGTCGAACCCGTGAAAGCCGGCCTGGCTTGCCACCGCGTACGAATCGCTGGGGAAGAGGGAATCCTCCACCACGATCCGGTACCGCTCGCGCGTGGGCCGGTAGAAACTCACCATCAGGAGGTGCAGGTTCACCGTCAGCGAGTTCATCATCACGACCTCGCCCGGCACCGCCCCCACCAGCCGCGCCCCCGTCTCGCGGAACACCTCGTGGTAGCTGAACCACGGCGTCTTCCCGTGCAGGTGCCCCTCGACCGCGAGGCGCTCCCAATCCGACAGTTCCTGCTCCAGCACCGGGCGCACGCCCCTGGGCATCAGACCCAGCGAGTTGCCGGTGAAATACAGCGCCGGCCTGGCCGCCCCGCCGCCGGCCCCCCCCACCGCCTCCGCCGAGGGCACCGAGAAAAGGCCGCGATACTCCCGAAGGGGGTCGCGCCGGTCCATCTCCAGCGCAAAGCCCTCTTCGGCCCGGAACGCGGTCTCAGCAGTCTGCGGCATGCACCATTGTTGCCCCCCGCGGCACGGGCATCCTGCCCGCGGGCCCGCGGATGGGCGTCACGCCACGGAGCCGCCCTCGGCCGGGACATGGGCGGGGATGCCCGTCTCACATCAGTGCTGCGGGATCCGCTCCCCCGTTGGGGCCTTCTTCTTCTTCTGGTACTCGTTGTACATCCCCGTTTCGCCAGCGCCCGCGCCCACGGCCGGGACATCCATCAGCGGCTTTTTGTCCCGCGTCGCGTACACCACCACGATGATGATCGTGATGGTCGCTACGGCCGCGGCCGCCAGGACCAGCACCGCGGTTTTCCCCGAGAGCGTGGGCCCGCGCCGGGGCGGGGTGTGCATCCGCGTTTCTGCCTGTGTCATGCCCGACGATAGCCCGTCGCGGGGTCCGGCCGGCGGGGCCGGGCGGCGCTCACGAGCCCCCGCCGGGCGGGGCGGGCGGCAACTCGCCGGACCCCGGCTGATCGGGCTGCGGACCCGCGGGGGTCTCTCCCGGGGGGGTGGCGCCGGGCGCGGGCGTGGGGGCCGGCGCCGGGGCGGGCCCGCCGGATTGCGGCGGCAGCAGCCAGATGGCGTTGCCGTCGGGGTCCATGATGAACATATTCTCCATCGCGGGCATGTTCCGCGAGTTCATCTGGCGGGGGTTGATGCGCACGAAGGCCAGCGCGCGGCCCTTCTCGAACTTGATCGGGACGGGGATCACATCCCCCGCGGCGGACTGCGGGGCCCGCTCGAACATCGGCGCGACCGCCCCGTAGCCGCTGATGATGTCGCCGATCCCCTTGGTGGCGCCCTGGTGCTTGCCCCAGGCCTGCTGCACCTTGGCGGCGAACTCGTCGATCTGCGCATCGGTCAGTTGCTGCTGCGCCGCCGGCGTGAACAGGTTGCGGAAGGCCGTGTAGTCGTGCTTCTCGGCGTACTCGTAGCTCCCCGTCAGCGACTGGACCTGGCTCTGGAACTGGAGCGTGCCGAAGGCGATGAGCCCCGTCCAGATCGTGCCCAGGAGGCCCAGCACCAGCCCCGCCGTCGCGAGCCCGCGCCCGGTCAGGCGACCCTCCGAGCGGGAGATCGCGACCAGCGACGACCCGCCCAGGATCATCGCGAAGATGCCGACCACGGGGATGCAGCAGAGCAGCCCGAAGACCAGCGAGGTCACCGCCAGGCCGCTCACGCGGGTGGGCTGCGGCTCGGGGTCGAAGCTGGAGGGGTCGGCGTAGGGATTTCGCGTCATGTCGCAAAGGCTAGCGTGGGTTGACGCCCCGCCGCCACCCGCCTCTCGCAAACCGGCCCCTACCGCTTAGCGTCCGCATCCCGCTCCGGGGCCTCGTAGATCAGGGTCACGTTCCCGGCGGTCAGGACGACGCGCCCGTCCATGACCGACATCCGGCGCGGGGGTGACTGGAGCTGCAGGCTGCGCCCGGACCGCATCATCCCGCTGGTATTGTCCACGATGTGGAGGCGGTAGGTGATCCGCTGCTCGAGGTCCTGGCGGGGCGCGGTCTCGACCCCCACGTAGTGGCGCTCGGTCGGGGCGGGTGGCAGGAGCGTCGCATCGCCGGTCGAGTCGAGCATTGAATCAAGCCCCACCAGCAGCCCCGAACGCTCGAAAATGCAGACGCCCATGTCGGTCGCGAAGCCGAAGCGGTCGCGCCCGAGCCGCACCCCCGAGACCGGGCCGCCCCCGGCGAACCGGTCGTAGGTCTCCAGGGGCACATCGGGCGCTTTGCCCATCGCGGCGTCGAAGAGCCAGAGGTCCCGCTTATCGTCCAGCAGGAAGATCCGGTCGTCGAAGACCCAGGCGTCCGCGGATGCGAAGGCCGGCCCGCCCGTCACGGTCCAGTTCTCCTTGCCGCTGGCGGCGTCGAAGCTGGTCATCTCCGGCATGGTCCCGGCGATGAAGGCCGGCTGCTGGTTCGGGCCCAGCCCGGCGCGGACCCATCGCACCTGCCCCTTCAGATCCTGCGCCTGCGCGTTGACCTTTCCCGTCGCTCCGTCCAGGAACGCGATGACCGGCGAGACATCCATGGCCCCGCGGCGCCGGTCCAGGAGTTCGCCCGCCGCCTCTCCCCCCACCGCCAGCACGCCCGCGGTCACCGCGATGTCGTACACCTGCTGCACCGGGGTCACCGCCGACCACACCAGCCGCCCCGTCTCGCGCTCGAACGCCGCAACCCGCCCCGTGCGCTCCACGATGTAGATCGTGGATTCGTCCATGGCCGTCAGCACATCCATCATGCGGACCGCGCCGTCCAGGGGTGTTTCTATGGTGTTGCGGTAGAGGCTCACACGCCGCTCGAGCGCCGGGTCCGCCACGAAGAGCCCGCGGAACGGGTCCGTCCGATAGACCGTCGACCCGTCCACGGTATTCACCCGCTCGATCCACGGCCCCTGGTTGTTGGGCGAGCGCGTCCACAGCAGGTACACCGCGTCCGCGTCGTGCCGCAGGAGCACCGGCGGGATGCCCTCGTAGCTGCGCATCCACACGGGCCTGAGCTGCGTCCGAGTGTCCCCGCCTCCCGCCGCCCAGAGCGACACCCGCGCTTCCGGCGGTGAATACAGCATCACGTGCTCGCTCGCCCGGCCCTCGAAGCCCTGGCTCCGGGGCGTCATGAGCAGCCACCCCGGCAGCGCCTGGACCTCGCCCGAGAGCGCCCCGCCGATCCGTGGCAGGCGGTCCGCCGCGGCCAGCTTCTCCCCGATCTCCGCGCTCGCGGCCACCGCATCGACCGGCGTCCCGCGGTCCAGGAGCGTCAGCGACGGGTACTGCTCCCGCAGGCGCGACAGGATCTGCATCGCCGCGTAGTACTGCTCCTGAGCGCGGAGCCGGTTCACCAGCCGCCCCGCGATCTCCCCCAGCACGACCGCATCCTTCACCACCCCCGCCGCGGAGGTGACCTCGGCGACGGCGAGACCCTCACGCAAGTCGGCCGCGGCCGCGCGCGGGCGTCCCGCCGATTCGTGGAGCTCCGCCGCCCGCGACCAGGCCTTGGCGGCGCTGGTCGAGGCCGGGAACCGTCGCGCGAGGGCCTCGAGCGCCTCGGGGCCGGTCCCCGCCGCGAGGTTGGCCAGCTCCCGCCCCGCCTGGGCCTCGAA